>NZ_QZFV01000093.1:0-60060 GCF_003600245.1 Amycolatopsis panacis | reverse complement strand
CCCGCTGCTGCGAAGGACCGTTCGGCGCAGTAAGACCGTTGGACGCACCGTCCTGATTGATCGCCGAACCCCGAACCACCGCCAGTACCCGATGCCCGTTGCGGCGAGCATCGGAAAGCCGTTCCAGGAGCAGGAATCCGGCGCCCTCGGACCAGCCGGTGCCGTCCGCGGCAGCGGCAAACGGCTTGCAGCGGCCGTCGGGGGCGAGCCCTCGTTGGCGGGAGAACTCGATGAACGGATTCGGCGAGGACATCACCGTCGCCCCGCCCGCGAGCGCGAGCGTGCATTCCCCCGATCGCAGTGCCTGCGCGGCGAGGTGCAGTGCCACCAGCGACGACGAGCAGGCGGTGTCCACCGAGACCGCCGGGCCTTCCAGCCCGAAAGTGTAGGACACGCGGCCGGACAGCACGCTTGCGGCGCTGCCGGTGCCGAGCATGCCCTCGAACCCTTCCGGCGCACCCACGAGCCGGGAGGCGTAGTCGTTGTACATCACCCCGGCGAACACGCCGGTCGCGCTGCCCTTGAGCGTGGCCGGGTCGATCCCGGCCCGTTCAAAGGCTTCCTGGGCGGTTTCCAGCAGCAAGCGCTGCTGCGGGTCGACGGTCAGCGCCTCCTTCGGTGCGATGCCGAAGAATCCGGCGTCGAAGTCGGCGGCGTCGAGGAGGAACCCGCCTTCCCGGGCGTAGCTCGTGCCCGCGTGCTCGGGGTCCGGGTCGTAGAGGCCGTCCAGATCCCAGCCGCGGTCGGACGGGAACGGCGTGATCGCGTCGGTGCCCTCGGCCACCAGCCGCCACAGGTCTTCCGAGGACCGGACACCGCCGGGAAACCGGCAGCTCATCGCGATGATGGCGACCGGTTCGTCCGGATCGGCGGCGCGGACCGGCGCGGTGTCCACGGGCTCCCCGGCGCCGATCAGCTCGGTGCCGAGGTAGGCGGCCAGCGCCCGCGGCGTGGGGTAGTCGAAGACGAGGGTGGCGGGCAGCTGCAGCCCGGTCACCTCGCCGAGCCCGTTGCGCAGCTCGACCGCGGTGAGCGAGTCGAAGCCGAGTTCGGTGAACGCCCGGTCCGGTTCGACCGTCGCGGCGCCGCTGTGTCCGAGCACGGCGGCCACCTGGCTCCGGACCACCTCGATCAGGTGCGTTTCCCGCTCCGGTACGGACATCCGTGCGAGAGCGGCCAGCAACCCGGACACCGCCTGCGTATTCGCCGCGGCACGCCGGATCGGGATGCGGACCAGGCCGCGCAGCACCGGAGGCAGCGGCGCGGTGCGGGCGTGCGCCTGCAGGGTCGGAAGGTCCAGCTTGACCGGAATCGACACCGGAATCGGCGCGGCGACCGCGGCGTCGAACAGCCGCAGACCCTCCTCTTCGGACAGTACGCCGACGCCGTCCCGCGCCATCCGGTCCATAGTGGACTCCGCGCCCATTCCGTCGACCCAGAGGCCGTAGGCCACGGATCGCGCGGGCAGTCCTTCCGCGACGCGCTGCTCGGCGAGTGCGTCGAGACCGGCGTTCGCGGCGGCGTAGTTCGCCTGGCCCGGACCGCCGAGGATGCCGGAAGCCGAGGACAGCAGGACGAACTGGCGCAGCGGCAGATCCCGGGTCAGCTCGTGGAGATGCTGTGCCGCACCGGATTTGGCGGCCAGCACCGCGTCGAATCGTTCCGGGGTCAGGGAGGTGACGACGCCGTCGTCGAGCATCCCGGCGGTGTGCACGACCCCGGTCAGGTCCGGGATCCCGGCGATCAGCGCGGCGAGCGCGTCCCGGTCGGCGACGTCGCACGCCACGACCTCGGCGCCCAGTTGCCCGGCCAGCTCCGCCGCACCGGGCGCGTCGAGCCCACGGCGGCTGGTCAGCACCAGCTTCGGCACGCCGTGCACGGTGGTGAGGTGCCGGGCGATCGCGGCGCCGATCCGGCCTGTGCCGCCGGTGATCAGGACGGTGCCCTCGCCCCAGCCGGTGGACTCACCGGACCGGGTGCGGGCGAGGCGCGGTACCTGCGTCTCGCCGTCACGGACCCGGACCTGGGACTCGCCGGTCGCCAGCGCCTTCCCGACCTCGGCGGCCGGACCCTCAATGACCACGAACCGGCCGGGATTCTCCGACTCGGCGGAGCGGAGCAGCCCCCGGATCGCCGCGCCGGTGAGGGAACCGTCCGTGCACACCGCCAGCCGGGAACCGCCGAACCGCTCGTCGGCGAGGAACCTCTGGACCACGGCGAGCGTCTCCGTCAGGCCGGTCGCGACGTGCACCAGCACCGGCGCGGCCTCGTCGCCGAAGTCGCGGTATTCGGGCACCTCGCCCTCGGCCGGCACCGTGACCCAGTCCAGCTCGTACAGCGAATCCAGGGCGTCGGCGGGGCGCAGCTGCCCGGCCGAGACCGCGCGCAGCACGAGGGAACCGATGGTCGCTACGGGCGCACCCGCACTGTCGGCCACCAGCACCGACACGGAATCGGTCCCGGTCGGGGTGACGCGGACCCGCAGGGCCGTCGCGCCGGTGGCGTGCAGGGTGACGTCGCCGAACAGGAACGGCAGCCGGATCCCTTCGCCGGGAGCCAGGCCGATCGCGTGCAACGCCGCGTCGAGCAAGGCCGGGTGCAGCCCGAATCGTGCGGCCTTGTCCTGTTCTTCGTCCGGCAGGGCGACCTCGGCGTAGATGTCGTCGCCATCGCGCCAGGCAGCCTTGAGGCCCTGGAAAACCGGGCCGTAGGCGAGCCCTGCGGCGGCGAAGTCCGAGTAGAGGTCGTCCACCGCAACGGCCGGTGCGTCGGGCGGCCACGCGGTCAGATCGGCCTTCGGCGGCGCCGAGGCCGGGGCGAGCACACCGGCGGCGTGCTCGATCCACGGTTCCCGCGGGCTGCGCGAGTGCACTGAAACGGTACGGCGCCCGGTCTCGTCCGCGGCGCCGACGAACACCTGGACGTCCAGCGCCCCCGAGCGGGGCAGCACGAGCGGCGCCCGCAGAGTCAGCTCCTCGACACTGCCGCAGTCCACCTCGTCCCCGGCGCGGACGGCGAGTTCGAGCAGGCCGGTGCCGGGCACGAGCACGGTGCCGAGCGCGACGTGGTCGGCCAGCCACGGCTGGGTCGCGAGCGAGAGCCGCCCGGTGAACACCCAGCCGTCGCCCCCGGCGAGCGGAACCGCGGCGCCGAGCAGCGGGTGACCAGCCGGTTCGAGACCGGCCGCCGCCACGTCGGCGCCGCCACCGGTCGGGGCGAGCCAGAACCGCTGATGCCGGAACGCCGAGGTCGGCAAGTCGACCATCCGCGCGCCGGAACCGGCGAACACCCCGGCCCAGGCGACCGGCACACCGCGGGTGTACGCGGCCGCCAGGGCGGTCATCGCGGTGCCGGCCTCGTCACGGTCCTTGCGCAGGAACGAGGTGAAGAAGCTGTCCACGGTGCCGAGCGCGTCGGCCGCCATCGCGGCGAGCACGCCGTCCGGGCCGATTTCGAGGAACCGCGTGACCCCTTCGGCGCGCAGCCCGGCGAGTGCGTCGGTGAAGCGGACGGTCGCGAGCAGGTGCTCGACCCAGTATCCGGGCTCGATGATCCGCTCCGCCGGTCCACCATCCACAGTGGACATTATTGGAATCGTGGGCGGGGCGAAGGTCAATTCCCCGGCCACGGCGGCGAATTCGGTCAGGATCGGGGCCATCAGCGCGGAGTGGAAGGCGTGTGAGACGTTCAGCTGCTTCGTCTTGCGGCCGAGTTCCTTGAACCGCCGCGCAACCTCAAGCGCCGGCGCGGCGGCTCCGGAGAGCACCACCGAATCCGGGCCGTTGATCGCGGCCAGCGAGACCTCGGCGCTCAGGTACTCGCGCACCTCGTCCTCGGTGGCCCGCACCGCGACCATCACGCCCCCGGCGGGCAATGTCTCGCTCAGCCGCCCCCGGGCCTCGATCAGCCTCGCGGCGTCGGCAAGCGACAGGACGCCCGCGACGTGCGCGGCGGCGATCTCGCCGATCGAGTGCCCGGCGACGAAGTCCGGGACGATCCCCCAGGACTCGACGAGCCGGAACAGCGCGACCTCCAGCGCGAAGATCGCAGGCTGGGCAACGCTCGCCCGGTCCAGCGCCGCCGCGTCGGTGAGATCCCGGACCATGGGCAGGTGCTCGCAGATCTCGTCGTAGGCACGGGCGAACGCCGGGTATGCCGCGTACAGCCCGGCGCCCATCCCGACGCGGTGCGCACCCTGACCGGCGAACAGGAACGCGGTCCGTCCGGAAAGGACTCGCCCGGTCACCACCGTGCCAGTCTTCTTCCCTTCGGCCAACCCGGCCACACCGGCGCGCAGCTCGTCCGAAGTGGATCCGAGGACAACCGCTCTCCGGTCCTGGGCGGTACGGGTGGTGGCCAGCGACAGTCCGATGTCGACGGTCTCGCCGTCCACTGTCATTAACCGGGAGGCCTGTTCGCGCAACGCTTCGTCGCTGCGGGCCGAGAGCACCCACGGAGTCACCACGGATGCGCCGATCTCGCGCGGCCGGTCCGGGGTCTCCGGGGCCTGTTCCAGGACGACGTGCGCGTTGGTGCCGCTGATCCCGAACGAGGACACCGCGCAGCGGCGCGGCCGGGACAGCTCCGGCCACCCGCGCCGCTGTGCCAGCAGGCTGACCTCGCCCGAGGCCCAGTCGACGTGCGAGGTCGGCTCGCCCAGGTGCAGGGTCCGCGGCAGCACGCCGTGCCGCATCGCCTGGACCATCTTGATGATCCCGGCGACCCCGGCCGCGGCCTGCGTGTGCCCGAAGTTGGACTTGATCGAGCCGAGGTAGAGCGGTTCCGCGTCGCGGTCCCGGCCGTAGGTGGCCAGCAGGGCCTGTGCCTCGATCGGATCGCCGAGCGAGGTGCCGGTGCCGTGTGCCTCGACAGCGTCCACTTCGGACGAATCGACGCCCGCGGCGGCCAGCGCCTGCCGGATCACCCGCTGTTGCGAAGGCCCGTTCGGCGCGGTCAGGCCGTTGGACGCGCCGTCGGAGTTGACTGCGGAACCCTTGACCACGGCGAGGATGTGGTGACCGTTGCGCTTCGCGTCGGACATCCGCTCCAGCACGAGCATGCCGACGCCTTCGGCCCAGCCGGTGCCGTCCGCGTCGGCGGAGAAGGACTTGCACCGGCCGTCGACGGCGAGGCCGCGCTGACGGGAGAAGCCGATGAACGTCCTCGGCGTGGCCATGACGGTGACCCCACCGGCGAGCGCAAGCGAGCATTCCCCCGAGCGCAACGCCTGCATCGCCCAGTGCAGGGCGACCAGCGACGAGGAGCACGCGGTGTCGACCGACACGGCCGGCCCCTCCAGGCCCAGGGTGTAAGCCACGCGGCCGGACAGCACGCTGCCGGAGGTCCCGGTGCCGAGGAACCCTTCGACACCCTCGGGCAGTTCGCCGAGCCCGGTGCCGTAGTCGTGGTACATGACCCCGGCGAACACCCCGGTCGCGCTGCCGCGCAACGCCGCCGGGTCGTACCCGGCGCGTTCCAGTGCCTCCCACGAGGTCTCCAGCAGCAACCGCTGCTGCGGGTCCATCGCCAGCGCCTCGCGCGGGGAGATGCCGAAGAACTCGGGGTCGAACTCGCCCGCGTCGTGCAGGAACCCGCCCTCGCGGGTGTAGGTCTTGCCGGGCCGGTCGGGATCGGGATCGTAGATACCGTCGACGTCCCAGCCGCGGTCCTCCGGGAAACGGGTGATCCCGTCCCGGCCGTCGGCCACCAGGTCCCACAGTTCTTCCGGCGAACCGACACCACCCGGGTAGCGGCACGCCATGCCGACGATGACGATCGGGTCGCCGGTGATCGCCGCGGGGGAGAACACCGGGGCGGCCGGGCCGTCCTGCTCGTCGAGCAGCTCCGCGCGCAGGAACTCGCCCAGCGCCGCGGGTGTCGGGTAGTCGAAGGTCATCGTCGCGGGCAGCCGGAGCCCGGTCACCTCGCCGAGGCGGTTGCGCAACTCGACCGCGGTGAGCGAATCGAAACCGAGTTCGCTGAACGCATGGCCGAGTTCGACTGCGTCCGGGCCGGTGTGGCCGAGCACCATCGCGATCTCGGTACGGATCAGCTCGGCCAGCTGCCGCAGCTGACCGTCGGCGGGCAGCCCGGCGAGGCGCTGCCGCAGCCCGTCCGCCTCGGGTGCCTGCGCGGAGCGCCGCGTGCGTTTGACCAGGCCACGCAGTACGTGGGGCACCTCACCGGCGCTCCCCCGCACGGCTGCGAGGTCCAGCGCCATCGCGACCGGGACCGCGTCCGAACCGAAGGCGGCCAGGTCGAACGCCGCCAGTCCGTCCTCAATGGACAACAAGCCGGTCGGGCCGGCCGGGCCGGTGCCCATCCCGGTCTCCCAGCGGCCGTAGGCGATCGACGTCGCGGGCAAGCCCTGGGCACGGCGCAGCACGGCGAGACCGTCAAGGAAACCGTTGGCGGCCGCGTAGTTCGCCTGTCCCGCCGAGCCGAGGGCGCCCGCCACCGAGGAGAAGGTGACGAACAGCTCGACGTCACCGGCCAGCTCGTGCAGGTGCCAGGCGGCTTCGGCCTTGGGCCGGAACACCTCGTCGACGCGGCCGGGCGTCATCGCGGCGAGCACGCCGTCGTCGAGCACACCCGCGGCGTGGACGACGCCGACGAGCGGATGTTCCTCCGGCACCAGCGAAAGCGTCGCCGCGACCTGCGTCCGATCGGAGACGTCGCAGGCGGCGAAGACGACCTCCGCGCCGAGCGCCGCGAGGTCCGCCGCGAGTACGGCCGCGCCCGGCGCGTCGGCACCGCGACGGCTGGTGAGCAGCAGGTTCCGGACGCCGTGCCGCTCGGCCAGACGGCGCGCGACCTGCGCGCCCAAGCCCCCGGTGCCGCCGGTGACCAGCACCGTGCCGTCGAGCGTCCAGTCGGCGGAGCCGCTCGGCTTCGCCCGGACGAGCCGTGGCACGCTCAGCGCACCGTCCCTGACCGCGATCTCGGGCTCCCCGGTGCCGACAGCGGCCGCGATGTCGCCGGTTCCTCCACTGTGGACCAGAACGATGCGACCGGGGTGCTCCGCCTGTGCACTGCGGACAAGACCGGCGACCGCCGTCTGCGCGGGGCTGTCCCCCACTGTGACGACCAATTGCGTAGTGCGATCGGACGCAACCCAGTCCCGCAGTACTTCGAGAACCCGGCCGACGAGTTCGCGGGCCTCGCCGTCGGGCACGGCATAGACGACCGCGTCGGCGTCCTCGTCTTCGGAGCCATACTCGTGGCACACCACGGGCTTTCCCTCGGCGACCGGCCGCCATTCGATGCGGAACAGCACGTCCCGTCCGGCTCCGTCCACCGTCGCGAACCGTTCCGCGTCAACGGTGAGCAGCGTCAGAGAGGCGGCGGTCAGGACCGGCTCGCCGGCGGCGTCGGCGACCAGCAGCGACACAGAATCGGTGCCCACAGGAGCCAAACGCACGCGCAGCGCGGTCGCGCCGGTCCCGTGCAGCGTCAGCCCTGTCCAGGAGAACGGCAGCCGGGCCGTGTCGGCGGAAAGCCCGGCAGCGTGCAACGCGGCGTCGAGCAACGCCGGGTGCAGGCCGTATCGCGTGACGTCGGTGCCGTCCGGGAGAGCGACCTCGGCGAAGGTCTCCTCACCGCGGCGCCAAGCCGCGTGCAGGCCACGGAACTGCGGCCCGTAGGCCAGCCCTGCTTCGGCGAGGTCTTCGTAGAAGCCGTCCAGTGGCACCGGTTCGGCACCCGGCGGCGGCCACTCGGCGAGGTTCTCGCCCGGTTCTCCGGCGCCGGGGGTGAGCGTGCCGGTGGCGTGCAGGGTCCATTCCTCGCCGGGCTCGGCGTTCTGCCGCCGGGAATGGATCGTCAGCGATCGGCGTGCGGCGCCATCGTCTGAAATGGACACTCGCAAGTGGACGGTCCGGGTCAACACCAGCGGTGCGTGCAGCGTCAGCTCGTCAACCGTGGCGCAGCCGATCTCGTCCCCGGCGCGGGTCGCCAGTTCGGCGAACGCCGTTCCGGGTAGCAGGACGGAGTCGAGCACTCGGTGCCCGGCCAGCCAGGGCTGTGCCTCAAGCGAGAGCCGGCCGGTCAGGACCAGGCCACCGCTGTCGGGCAGGGTGACCGCCGCACCGAGGAGCGGGTGGCCGAGCGCGCCGAGACCGAGCCCGGCGGCGTCACCGGCCACGGGCGGGGAAAGCAGCCAGAATCGTTCACGCTGGAACGAATACGTCGGCAGTTCGGTACCGCGCGCACCGGTACCCGCGAAGTAGGCTTCCCAGTCCACTTCGGACCCGTGTGCGTAGAGCAGACCCAGCGCGGAGAGCAAGGTAGTCGCCTCGCCGTGGTCCTTGCGCAGCGCAGGCGCGAATACCGCGTCGGCCGACTGCTGCCCCATCGCCGACAGCACCGCATCCGGCCCCAGCTCCAGGAACCGCGCAACGCCTTCCCCGGCCAAGGACTCCACGCTCTGGGCGAACAGGACCGGTTCGCGCACCTGCCGGACCCAGTACTCCGGATCGGTCAGATCCGCGCCGAGTTCCACCGTGGACACGACCGGGATCGACGGCTCGTGATACGTCAAACCCCCCGCCACCTCCCCGAACTCCACCAGCATCGGATCCATCAACCCCGAATGGAACGCATGCGACACCGCCAACCGCCGCGTCCTACAACCCGCATCCCCCAGCCGCCGCGCCACCGCAAGAACCGGACCCTCCACCCCCGACAACACCACCGACCGCGGACCATTCACCGCCCCCAACCACACCCCACCGTCGGCCGTGAAGGGACCCTTCACAGCCTTAGAGTCCGTGAAGGGTCCCTTCACAGCCCTCAAACCCGACACAAACGGCGCAACCTCATCCGCTGACGCCTCCACCGCCACCATCACCCCACCCACAGGCAACGCCTGCATCAACCGCGCACGCCCAGACACCAGCCTCGCCGCATCCCCCAACGACAACACCCCGCCAACATGCGCCGCAGCCAACTCACCAACCGAATGCCCCACCAGAAAATCCGGACGAACACCCCACGACTCCAGCAAACGAAACAACGCCACCTCAAGCGCAAACAACGCAGGCTGAGCACTCCCCGTCTCATCAAGATCACCACCCACCGGCAACAGTTCGCACACCTCGTCATACGCCGCCGCGAACACCGGGAACGCCGCGTAAAGCTCGCGACCCATCCCGATCCGCTGCGAACCCTGACCCGTGAACAGGAACGCGGTCCGTCCGGAAAGGACCCGTCCGGTCGCCGCGCGTCCGGTGTCCGCGAGCGCCGACAGGCCCGCGATCAGCTCGTCGCGATCGCCGCCGACGAGCACGGCCCGGCGCTCGTGCGCCGTCCGCTGCGTCACCAGCGAGTAGCCGACGTCGAGCGGGGTGGCCCGCTCCGCCGTGCGCAGCAGGTTCCGCGCCTGGTCCCGAAGCGCGTCGTCGGAGCGCGCGGAAAGGACCCACGGCACCACGGCCGGTGGTGTCGCTTCGGCCGGTTCGAGTGACGGGGCGGGCGCGTGCTCCAGGACGACGTGCGCATTCGTCCCGCTGAACCCGAACGACGACACCCCGGCCCGGCGCGGCCGGTCCGCCGCCGGCCAGTCCCTCGGCCCGGTCAGGAGCCGGACCGCGCCCGCGTCCCAGTCGACCTGCGCGGACGGTTCGTCCACGTGCAGGGTGCCGGGCAGCACGCCGTGGCGCATTGCTTCGACCATCTTGATCACCCCGGCCACCCCGGCGGCGGCCTGGGTGTGTCCGAGGTTCGACTTGACCGAGCCGAGCCACAGCGGCTCCTCGCGGTCCCGGCCGTAGGTGGCCAGCAAGGCCTGCGCCTCGATAGGATCGCCGAGCCGGGTGCCCGTGCCGTGTGCCTCCACCGCATCGATGTCCGAAGTGGACAGACCGGCGTTCGCGAGCGCCTGGCGGATCAGGCGTTGCTGCGAAGGACCGTTCGGTGCGGTCAGGCCGCTGCTGGCGCCGTCGGAGTTGACGGCGCTGCCGCGCACCAGCGCCAGCACGGGGTGACCAAGGCGTTCGGCGTCGGATAGCCGTTCCAGCAGCAGGATCCCTGCTCCCTCGCCCCAGCCGACGCCGTCTGCGCCGTCGGCGAAGGCCTTGCACCGGCCGTCGATCGCCATCGCCTGCTGTTTGCTGAACTCGACGAACGGGTCCGGCGTGGCCATCACGGTGACCCCGCCGGCCAGGGCCAGCGTGCATTCGCCCGACCGCAGGGCCTGCATGGCCAGGTGCATCGCGACCAGTGAGGACGAGCACGCGGTGTCGACCGAGACGGACGGGCCCTCGAAGCCGAAGGTGTAGGAGATCCGGCCGGACATCATGCTGCCGGAGCTGCCGGTGCCGAGGAACCCTTCCAGCTCTTCGGGAATCGCGGTCAGCCGGGACGCGTACTCGTGGTAAATCACCCCGGCGAAGACGCCGGTCGCGCTGCCCCGCAGGGTCTCCGGCCGGATCCCCGCCCGTTCGAACGCCTCCCAGGAGATCTCCAGCAACAGCCGCTGCTGCGGGTCCATCGCCACCGCCTCGCGCGGCGAGATGCCGAAGAACCCAGGGTCGAACTCGCCCGCGTCGTGCAGGAATCCGCCGCGGCGGGTGGCCGAGACGCCCTGCCGTCCCGGGGTGGTGTCGAACAAGGCTCCCAGGTCCCAGCCGCGGTCGTCGGGGAACGCAGTGATGCCTTCGCGGCCTTCGGCGACCAGCCGCCAAAGGTCTTCCGGAGACCGGACGCCGCCAGGGAAGCGGCAGCTCATCGCCACGATCGCGATCGGCTCGTCCGCCTCCGCCCGCCGTGGCGCGGCCACCCCGGCGACGGCGAGGTCGCCGAGCAGCTCGGCGCGGATGAACCCGGCCATGGCGACCGGGGTCGGGTGGTCGAAGATCACCGTGGACGGCAGGCGCAGGCCGGTGGCCGCGCCCAGCCGGTTGCGCAGTTCGACCGCGGTCAGCGAATCGAAGCCGAGGTCGAGGAAGCCACGGCCCGGTTCGACGGTCGCCGCGCTCAGGTGCCCGAGTACCAGCGCCACCTGCGAACGCACCAGGTCCAGCAGTTCGTGGTCCTGATCGGCCTCGGTGAGCCCGGCCAGCCGCCGGGCCAGCGAGGAACCCTTGCCACTGCCCGCCTGCGCGCTGCGCCGGGCCGGAGTCCGCACGAGCGCGCCGAGCAACGGCGGCAACGGCGCGGTCCGGGCGGAAGCGCTGAGCACCGGCAGGTCCAGCTTGACCGGCACCGCCATCGGCGCCCCGGCGGTGACCGCGGCGTCGAACAGCGCGAGGCCCTCCGCGACAGACAACGCGGGAGTGCCGTTGTTCCGCAACCGCGCGAGATCGGCGTCGCTGAGCGTCTCCCCCATCCCGGCGGCCCACAGTCCCCAGGCCAATGACTGGCCGGGCAGGCCCCGCGACCGGCGGTGCGCGGCGAGTGCGTCGAGGTAGGCGTTGGCGGCGGCGTAGTTGCCCTGCCCCGGAGCGCCGAGCACGCCGGCCGCCGAGGAGAACGTCACGAACATCGCCAGGTCGTGGCCCGCGGTCAGGTCGTGCAGGTGGCGGGCCGCGTCGGCCTTCGGGCGGAGCACGGTAGTGAGCCGGTCCGCGGTGAGGGAGTCGATGGTGCCGTCGTCGAGGACACCCGCGGCGTGCACGACGCCGGTCAGCTCCACGCCGTCGAGCAGCTCGGCCACTGCTGCGCGGTCGGTGACGTCGCAGGCGGCCACCGTGACCTCGGCGCCGAGGCCGGTCAGCTCGGCCTGCAGCCGTCCGGCGCCCGGAGCGTCCGGGCCGCGGCGGCTGGTCAGCAGGAGCCGCCGGGCGCCGTGTGCGGTGACCAGGTGCCGGGCGAACAACGCCCCGAGACCGCCGGTGCCACCGGTGACCAGCACCGTGGCAGCCGGGTCCAGCTTCTGCGGGACGGTCAGCACCACCTTGCCGATGTGCTTGGCCTGGCTGAGGAATCGGAACGCCTCGCGCGCCTCCCGCACGTCCCACACCCGGACCGGCAACGGCGTGAGCGCACCCTGCTCGAACAGTGCGATCAGCTCGGTCCACAGCTCGGCGACGCGGGCCGGGCCTGCCTCGATCAGGTCGAACGCCCGGTACCGGACGTCCGCGAAGTCGCCGGGGTCCCGGACGTCGGTCTTGCCCATTTCGAGGAACCGGCCGCCCGGGGCCATCGTCCGCAACGACGCGTCGACGAAATCGCCCGCGAGCGCGTTGAGCACCACGTCGATCCCGGAGCCGAACTTCTCCTCGAAATCGAGGCTGCGCGAGGAGGCGATGTGGTCGTCGTCGAGCCCGGCCGCGCGCAGGACATGCTGCTTGCCCTCGCTGGCGGTGCCGAACACCTCGGCACCGAGATGCCTGGCCAGCTGGGTGGCAGCCATCCCGACGCCACCGGCCGCGGCGTGAATCAGCACCGACTCCCCGGCTTGAAGCCCACCGAGATCACACAGCGCGTAGTACGCGGTCAGGAAGACCAGCGGGACGGACGCGGCCTGCTCGTAGGTCCAGCCTTCGGGTTTGCGGGTGATCATCGGCCGGTCTGCGAGCACGATCGGGCCGGCGCCCCCGGAGACCAGGCCCATCACCGCGTCGCCGGGCGCCAGGTCGGTCACCTCGGCGCCGACCGCGAGCACGGTCCCGGCGGCCTCGCTGCCGATCAGCCCCGCTTCGCCGGGGTACATGCCCAGCGCGTTGAGGACGTCGCGGAAGTTCAGGCCCGCCGCGCGGACCGCGATCCGTACCTCCGTCGCGCCCAGCGGACCGGAGGACGTTGACTCGGACAGGGTTTCCAGGGTCAGGTGGTCGAGGGTGCCCTTGCCGGACAGGCCGAGCCGCCAGTCCCCGGCAGGCGGGAGCAGCCGTCCGGCCGCCACGAGCCGCGGCACCAGCAGCGCGCCGTCCCGGACGGCCAGTTGCGGCTCGTCCGTGCCGAACACGACGTCGGTGATCTCCGCGGCGTCGACCAGCACGAACCGGTCGGGGTGCTCGGACTGCGCGCTGCGCACCAGTCCCCACACCGCCGCGAGCACCGGGTCCGGCGAGTCGGACTCGACGGCGACCGCGCCGTCGGTCTGCACGATCAGCCGCGAATCGGCGAACCGTTCGTCGGCCGGCCAGGCCTGCAGGACTTCCAGCGTCGCGGCCAGAACCTCGTGCACGTCCTCGCCGCCGGCCCGGTGCACGACCACCGGCGGGACGTCCTCGCCGACCTCCGACCAGTACGTCCACTCCGGAACCTCGACCGCGCCGGCGGTGATCGGCTGCCAGACCGTCTCATACAGGCCGTCCTGAGTGGACACTGGACGCAGCTGGTCCGCGGAGACCGGGCGTACCGCCAGCGAACCCACCTCGGCGACCGGCAGGCCCGCACCGTCGGCGACCCGCAACGAGACCGCGTCCGGACCGGACGGGGACAGCCGCACCCGCAGTTCGGCCGCGCCGGTGGCGTGCAGCACGACGTCGTTCCAGGCGAACGGCAACCGCGCCTGGCCGCCACCGATGGCGAGCGCGTGCAGCGCCGCGTCGAGCAGGGCGGGATGCAGCCCGAACCGAGCGGCCTGGTCCCGCGCCTGTTCGGGCAACACGACCTCGGCGAACACGTCGTCGCCGAGGCGCCACGCACCACGCAGCGAACGGAAGGTGGCGCCGTAATCCAGCCCCAGTCCGGCCAGCTCGGAGTAAAGGCCTTCCAGGGAAACGGCTTCCGCACCAGGTGGCGGCCATTCGGCCAGGCTCCATGAGGCGTCACCGGCGCCCGGGCCGAGCGTGCCGGTGGCGTGCGGCGTCCACGGCGCATCGGCAGCCGCGGCCCGCGGGCGGGAGTGCAGCGTCAGGGTGCGGCGGCCGCCCTCGTCCGGGGCTCCGGCCCACAGCTGGACCTGTACCGCGCCGGTGTCCGGCAGCACCAGCGGCGTCTGCAGAGTGAGTGCCTCGACGGCGCTCAGCCCGGCCTCGTCGGCGGCGCGGACGGCCAGCTCCACCAGCGCCGTACCCGGCACGACCACCGAGCCCAGCACGACGTGCTCGGCGAGCCACGGGTGGGTCCGCACCGAAAGGCTGCCGGTGAAGAGGAATCCATCGGCGTCGGCGACCGAGACCGTGGCGCCGAGCAGCGGGTGGTCCACGCGGCCAAGCCCCAGGCCCGTGGCGTCGCCACCGGAGGACGTGGTGGGTAGCCAGTAGTGTTCGCGCTGGAAGGGGTAGGTCGGCAGCTCGACAATCCGGGCACCGGTGCCCGCGAAGTAGCGACTCCAGCCGACTGTTCCGCCGTGGACATGCAGCGCGGCGACGGCGTTCAGCACCGTCGCCGCCTCGTCGCGGTCCCGGCGCAATGCGGGCACGAACAGCGCACCGGCGTCGTTGACGCAGTCCTGGCCCGCTGCGGAAAGGACTCCGTCTGGGCCGAGTTCGAGATACCGGGTCACGCCGGCCGCTTCGAGCGTTGCCACCCCGTCTGCGAAACGGACAGCGTCGCGGACGTGCCGGACCCAGTACTGCGCGGAGCAGATCTCCTCGGTCCGGGCGATCTCCCCGGTCACGTTCGAGACCAGTGCGATCTTCGGTGCCGCGTACGCGATCCCACGCGCCACCTCGGCGAATTCCGCGAGCATGTCGTCCATCAGCGCGGAATGGAACGCATGCGAAACCGGCAACACCCGGGTTTTGCGGCCCTGCGCGGCGAAGTGCGCCACCACCGCTTCAACACCAGCGGCCTCACCCGACACAACCACCGACGTCGGACCGTTGATCGCCGCCAACGACACCCGCTCCGCTGTGAAGGGACCCTTCACAGCCCCAAAGTCCGTGAAGGGACCCTTCACAGCCCCCGAAAGGAACGAAGCGACTTCGTCCTCGGCGGCTTGGACGGCGACCATCGCGCCGCCCGCAGGCAACGCCTGCATGAGCCGCCCGCGCGCGGCCACGAGACGGGCGGCATCGGCCAGCGACCAAACCCCCGCGACGTACGCGGCAGTCAACTCGCCGATCGAGTGGCCGATCAAGAAGGCCGGTTCCACGCCCCAGGACTCGACCAGCCGGTACAGCGCGACTTCCAGCGCGAACAACGCGGGCTGCGCGTTGCCGGTCTGGTTCAGCACGTCGGCGTCGGCCCCGAAGACGACCTCGCGGACGCCGGGGATCTCGGCACAGACCGCATCGAACCCATCCCTGAAGACCGGGAAGGCGTCGTACAGCTCGCGGCCCATGCCGAGCCGTTGCGAACCCTGGCCGGTGAACGAGATCGCGAGCTGTCCGCCGGCTGCTTCGCCACTGTGGACACCCGCAGCGGGGCGTTCCTCCGCAATAGCCGCAAGTCCGTCACGCAGGCCGTCAAGATCGGGAGCAGTGACGACGGCGCGATGCGATAGGGTCGCGCGAGTCGCGGCCAGCGAAAGACCGATGTCCGCCGGATCCGCCCCGCCATCCACAATGGACAAAAGGTTGCGGGCTTGCGCGCTCAGCGCGGGAGCGGTCTTCGCCGAGAGCACCCACGGGAGCAGCACCGGCGCCGTCGAGTCCGCAGTGGACTCTTCATGGTGATCCGGCGCCTGTTCCAGGATGACGTGGGAGTTGGTACCACTGATCCCGAACGAGGACACCCCGGCCCGGCGGATCCGCCCCGCGGGCCATTCGCGGGTTTCGGCGAGCAGTTCGACCGCACCGGCGGACCAGTCGACCCGCGGCGTCGGCGCGTCGATGTGCAGGCTCGCCGGGAGCACCCCGTGCCGCAGGGCGAGCACCATCTTGATGATCCCGGCGACGCCCGCGGCCGCCTGGGTGTGCCCGATGTTCGACTTCACCGAGCCGAGCAGCAACGGCCGGTCCGCCGCCCGGCCGCGGCCGTAGGTCTCCTGAAGCGCCTGGACCTCGATCGGGTCGCCGAGCGTGGTGCCGGTGCCGTGCGCTTCCACGACGTCAACGTCCTTTGTGGACAGATGTGCGTTCGCCAGGGCCGCCCGGATCACGCGCTGCTGCGAAGGACCGTTCGGCGCGGTCAGGCCGTTGGAGGCGCCGTCGGAGTTGACCGCCGTGCCACGGACGACCGCCAGCACCCGGTGCCCGTTACGGTGCGCGTCGGACAGCCTCTCCAGCACGAGCATGCCCGCACCCTCGCCCCACGCCGTGCCGTCGGAGGCGGCGGCGAACGCCTTGACCAGGCCGTCACGGGAAAGCCCCCGCTGCCGGGAGAACTCGATGAACGAGTCCGGAGTGGACATCACCGTCGCGCCGCCGGACAGCGCGAGGTCGCATTCCCCGGAGCGCAGCGCGCCGACCGCGAGATGCAGCGTCACCAGCGATGCCGAACACGCTGTGTCGACCGTGACGGAGGGGCCTTCCAGCCCCAGCACGTAGGACAGGCGGCCGGACAGCACGCTGCCCGAGACGCCGGTGCCCAGGTGGCCTTCGACCCCTTCGACTCCCTTGGCGAACTCGCGCCCGTAGTCCTGGCCGTTGGTACCCGCGAACACCCCCGTGCGGCTGCCGCCGAGCGAGGACGGGTCGATGCCGGCGCGTTCGAGTGCCTCCCAGGAGGTCTCCAGCAGCAGCCGCTGCTGCGGGTCCATCGCCACCGCCTCGCGGGGCGAGATCCCGAAGAACTCCGGGTCGAACTCCCCCGCGTCGTGCAGGAACCCGCCGTGGCGGACGTAGCTGGTGCCCAGGTGCTCGGGGTCCGGGTCGAACAGGCCGTCGACGTCCCAGCCGCGGTCGGCCGGGAACTCCGTGATCCCGTGCCGCCCCGCGGCCAGCAGCTCCCAGAGCTGCTCCGGGGTACCGGCGCCACCGGGGAACCGGCAGCCCATGCCGACGATCGCGATCGGCTCGGTGTCCCGGCCCTCCCGCTCGGCGAGCCGGCCACGGGTGCGCTGCAGCTCGCCGGTGACCCTGGTCAGATAGTCGCGAAGTTTGTCGTTCTCACCCACGGTGTCCCCACTCGTCGAGATCACGTACCCGGCCTCACGGGCCGAGTTGCCGGTCGATGAAGGCGAAGAGCTCGTCGTCGGACGACGAGTGAAGCTCGTCCGGCCCGGCCGCGGCGGCGAACCGGGCGGCGAGGGCATGCAGCCGCCCGGTCACCGCGGTGTGCGCGGCGCTGTCCGGATCGAGGTCGAGCAGGGCGTTCTCCACCCGGTCCAGATCGGCGAGCAGGGCCTCGCCGGGATCGGGCACCGCGGTCAGCGCGGGGAACAGGTAGTTCGCCAGGGCCGCCGGGGTCGGGTGGTCGAACACGAGCGTGGACGGCACGGCCAGCCCGGTCGCCGCGTCGATCCGGTTGCGCAGCTCGACCGCGGTCAGCGAGTCGAACCCGAGTTCGGCGAACGCCTGTTCCGGCCCGACCGCGGCCACGTCGGGATGGCCGAGCACCTGCGCGACGTGCTCCCTGACCAGCTCCAACAGCAGGCGGCGCTGTTCCGGCTCGATCAGCCCGGCGAGCCTTTCCCTGACCGGCACGACGTCCGATCGCGCACCGGGAGCCTCGGCCGCCGCGCCGGGCAGCTCCGCCAGCACCGGCGCGGCCCGGAACGATCGCCGGAACGCGGGCCAGTCGAAGTCCGCGACGGTCACGCAGGTGTCCCCGGCAGCCAGCGCACGGATCAGCGCGTCCGCCGCAGCCTCGGGCGCCATCGGGCGCAGACCCATCCGTCGGACGCCGTCGGTGTCCGCCATGCCGCCCTCGGCCCAGGGTCCCCACGCGACCGAGGTGGCCGGCAGTCCGTCGGACCGGCGTTGCTGGGCGAGCGCGTCGAGATGGGCGTTGGCCGCGGCGTACGCGGCTTGTCCGCCGTTGCCGAGCACCCCGGCCACCGAGGAGAACAGCACGAACGCCTCCAGCTCGCCGGTCAGCTCGTGCAAAGCCCGCGCGGCCCCGGATTTGGGGGCCGCGACCCCGGCGAACCGGGCCGGGCTCAGGCTCTCCACGAGCCCGTCGTCCAGCACGCCCGCAGCGTGCACGACCACCCGCAGATCCGTGAGTCCGGCGACCACAGTGGACAGTGCGGCCCGATCGGCGAGATCGCAGGCGCACACCGTCACCTCCGCACCCAGACCGGTCAGTTCCGCGCGCAGTTCCGTGACACGGGGCGCTTCCGGGCCACGGCGGGAGAGCAGGACGACATGTTCGGTCCCGGCCCGGACCAGCCGCTTCGCGACCACCGAGCCCAACGCCCCGGTGCCGCCGGTGATCAACGCGGTGCCGCTGGTCGTCCAGTCCCCGTCCGGCTGTTCGGTGGGCACGAGGCGTCGCGCGTAGACCCCGGAGGGGCGGATCGCAACCTCGTCTTCCATGCCGGCCAGCACTTCGCGCAGCGACGCGACAGCCCGCGCATCGCAGGTTTCCGGCAGGTCCACGCAGCCGCCCTGCTGACGCGGCCGTTCCAGCGCGGCGACCCGGGCGACGCCCCACACCTCGGCCTGCACCGGCGAGCCGACGCGTTCGTGCGCTCCGACCGCGATCGCGCCACGAGTCGCGAACCAGATCTCGGCGGACTGATCGCGGAACACGGCCGCCGCGCCGGGACCGTCCTCGGCGAAGACGAGCGCCTTGCCCGCGTACCCCGCAGCGAGCCCGGGCACCACACGGGTGTGCAGCGCCTCGGCGGCGGCGGTTGCCCACGCGTTCGTTTCCCCGGCGACGACCAGCCAATCCCCTGCCGGGGTGCCGGAGGTCCGGACCTGCGCCCATCGGATCCGGTACCGCCACCGGTCACGTTCGTTGTCTACAGTGGACGCTCGGGCGCCCGTGGTGAGCCAGTATCGGTCCCGCCGGAACGGGTAGGTGGGCAGATCGACGTGCCGGGCACCGGTTCCGGCGAAGATCCCCGCCCAGTCAAGCCGGACCCCGTGCACGCTCAGCGTCGCCTGGGCGAGCGTGGCCGCGGTGACCTCGTCCCGGTCCTTGCGCTGGGCCGGGACGAACAGTGCGTCCGGCACGCAGTCGGCACCCAGCGCCGAAAGCGCGCCGTCCGGGCCGATCTCCAGGAAGCGCCGAACTCCCTTGGCGTGCAAGGTCGCGACGCCGTCGGCGAAGCGGACCGCTTCCCGGACGTGGCGCACCCAGTACTCCGGGTCGCACACCGCCGCCGGGTCGGCGATCTTCCCCGTGACATTCGAGACGAGCGGGATCGTCGGCGTCGCGTACTCGACGCCGCGGGCGACCTCGCGGAATTCGGCGAGCATGTCGTCCATCAGCGCGGAATGGAACGCATGCGAAACCGGCAACACCCGGGTTTTGCGGCCCTGCGCGGCGAAGTGCGCCACCACCGCTTCAACACCAGCGGCCTCACCGGACACGACCACCGACGTCGGGCCGTTGATCGCCGCCAACGACACACGCTCCGCTGTGAAGGGACCCTTCACAGCCCCAAAGTCCGTGAAGGGACCCTTCACAGCCCTAGAACCCGAAAGGAACGAAGCGACTTCGTCCTCGGCGGCTTGGACGGCGACCATCGCGCCGCCCGCAGGCAACGCCTGCATAAGCCGTCCACGCGCGGCCACGAGCTTCGCGGCGTCGGCCAGCGACCAGACTCCGGCGAGGTAAGCGGCGGTCAACTCGCCGATCGAGTGGCCGAGCAGGAAATCCGGCCGGACGCCCCAGGACCGCACAAGCGCGGCCAGCGCCAACTCGAAGGCGAACAACGCGGGCTGCGCCACCGCGGTCCGGTGCACCGCCCCTTCATCGGCGCCGTACAGCGCCTCCGCCAGGGAGAACCCGGTGTGCGCATCGAGAGCTGCGGCGACCTCGGCGAAAGTCGAAGCGAACACCGGAAACGCGGACAGCTCGGCGCCCATACCCAGCCGCTGCGAACCCTGCCCGGTGCAAAGGAAAGCGAGCTTGCCCGTGCCGGACTGCCCGGTCACCAGCCCGGGTGCGGATTCCCGGCGGGCCAGCGCGGAAAGCCCCGACAGCAGGTCGTGAGAATCGTTCCCGGTCACGACGGCGCGGCAGGGCAGCGCGGCACGGCCGGTGGCCAGGCTGTAAGCGACATCCAGCGGATCGAGCCCGGCCTCCACCCGGACGCGCAACCGCTCGGCCTGCTCCTGCAATGCCTCCTCGGTGCGAGCCGACAGCGGCCACGAAATCCGGGGCACCGTGGTCCGCTCGGGCCGGGCCTCCGGCTCCGGCGCCTGGCACAGCACGACGTGCGCGTTGGTACCGCTGATACCGAACGAAGACACGGCGGCGGCGCGCGGCCGATCGTGCACCGGCCACTTGCGATGCTCGGTGAGCAGGGAGACCGCGCCGGTGTCCCAGGCGACGTGCGGTGAGGGCTCGTCGACGTGCAGCGTCCTGGGCAGCTCTGCCCGGCGCAGCGCTTCGACGGTCTTGATGATCCCCGCGACCCCGGCCGCGGCCTGCGTGTGGCCGAAGTTCGACTTCACCGAGCCCAGCCACAACGGCTCGTCGCGGTCCTGGCCATAGGTGGCCAGCAATGCCTCGGCTTCGATCGGATCGCCGAGCCGGGTGCCGGTGCCGTGCGCTTCGACGAAATCGATGTCCCGGGCCGACATCCGCGCATCGGCGAGCGCGGCGCGGATCACGCGCTGCTGCGAAGGACCGTTCGGCGCGGTCAGGCCGTTCGACGCACCGTCGGAATTGATCGCGGATCCCTTGACCACAGCCAGAACCCGGTGGCCGTGGCGCTGGGCGTCCGAAAGCTTCTCCAGTAACAGAACGCCCGCGCCTTCGCTCCAGCCGGTCCCGTCGGCGGCCGCGGCGAACGACTTGCACCGGCCGTCCGGGGCGAGCCCGCGCTGCCGCGAGAACTCGACGAAAGTGTCCGGCACGGCCATCACCGTGACCCCGCCCGCCAGCGCGTACGAGCATTCGCCCGCCTGCAGCGCCCGCGCGGCGAGGTGGACCGCGACCAGCGACGAGGAGCACGCCGTGTCCAGCGACACCGCCGGGCCTTCGAGCCCGAGGGTGTAGGCAACCCGGCCGGAGAGCACGCTGCCCGAGGTGCCGGTGCCGAGAAAGCCTTCCACCCCTTCGGGAAGCTCACCGCCGCCGGTGGCGTAGTCGTGGTACATGATCCCGGCGAACACCCCGGTCGGGCTGCCGCGCAGGCTGCCCGCGTCGATGCCCGCGTGTTCGACGGCCTCCCAGCAGACCTGCAGCAGGAGACGCTGCTGGGGGTCCATGGCCAGCGCTTCCCGCGGGGAGATCCCGAAGAACTCCGCGTCGAACTCCGCGGCCTCGGGCAGGAAACCGCCCTCCCGGGCGTAGGAGGTGCCGAGGTGGTCCGGGTCCGGGTGGAACAGGTCCCCGAGCGGCCAGCCGCGGTCCGCGGGGAACCCGGAGATCGCGTCCGAACCGGCTGCCACGAGGTCCCACAATTGCTCAGGAGAGGCGGCGCCGCCGGGCAGGCGGCAGCCCATGCCGACGATCGCGATCGGGTCCGGTTCGGCGGCGGCCAGTTCGCGGCAGCGCGCGGCCAGCCTGCGGTTCTCCTTGACCGACTCCCGCAGCGCGGTGATCAGCTCCTCGGATGTCGCCATCAGATCCTCCGTACCGGACGCGACGGGCGGCGGGGGCACATGAGGTCATCCTGCGGACTCGCGCGGCCGGCGCCGGAGGCTGCTCACCACCGGCGCCCCATCGCCCGGTAACCGGGCGTCCATTCCGCCACCGGCCGGCGGGGCGGGCACCCTACCGCGCGGCACCGCGAAATCCCGTCCGGAACCCGAAAGTCGAGGATCCCGCCGGAATCCGGACGGCCCGCGATCGAGGGGCGACCGTTCGGGGCACCCTGGGCGGCACGACGGCCCACACCGCAGAAGGGGAAGTGATGCAAGACAACGAAGTCAGAACCATTATGGCCGGTACCGGGGAGGTCGACGTCGCGGTCTACCGGGATTGGGAGAAGGCCGGGTTCTTCATGCTTCCCTCGGTCGGTGAATACCCCGTCTACGACGGCATGCTGTACGAGTACATGATCGACGACAAGATCCGGACCGAGACCTACCGGACCGCGGTTCGGCGGCTCGCGCCGGGACGGACCGTGCTGGACATCGGCACCGGCGCGGACGCCATCTGGGCGATCGAGAGCGCCCAGGCCGGCGCGCGCCACGTCTACGCGATGGAGGTGATCCCGGAGTCGGCGCAGCAGGCCAGGGCCGCGGTCGAGAAGGCCGGGCTCACCGACCGCATCACCATCCTGGAAGGCCTGTCCACCGAGCTGTCCCTCCCGGAACGGGTGGACCTGTGCGTTTCCGAGATCATCGGCACGATCAGCAGTTCCGAGGGCGTCGCGCCGGTCCTGCGGGACGCGCGGGAACGGTTCCTCAAGCGCGACGGCTGGTTCATCCCGCACCGCAGCGCCAGCACGGTCGCCGCGGTGGACCTGAACCGGCTGCCCACCCCGTGCCGTCCCGCGCTCGTCGAGGGCTGCGAAGGCTGGCTGCAGAACATCTTCACCAGCGTCGGGCGGCCGTTCGACGTGCGCATGTGCATCTTCGGCATCACCGAGTCCACGCTGCTGACCGAGCAGGCGGAGGTGGAAGTGCTGGAGTTCAACGGCGAGCTGGCCGAGTCCGGCACCGACCACTTCGAACTCGAAGTGACCACCGCGGGCAGGCTGCACGGTTTCGCCCTCGGTGTCCGGCTCTGGGTGGACGAGACCGACGGGGCCATCGACTCCATCCAGGAGCTGACCAACTGGTCACCGCTCTACGCCCCGATCTCCCGGGAAGGGATCGAGGTGCGTCCCGGCGACCGCATCCCGCTGACGTTCACCCGCACCACCAGCGACGACGGCGTCCACCCGGACTACCGCCTCGCCGGTGAACTCCAGCGCACCGACGGCACCACCGTCACGCTGGAGTGGGACTCGCCGCACCACACCGCCGGGTTCCGGGGCGACGACTTCTACCGGGAGCTGTTCCCTATTCCCGAATAGGCGCTGCCTGGGCGATCGGAGGAGGGGGCACCCGGCCGGGTGCCCCCTCCTCCGCGTCCGTGGTGGTCAGTCCCGGTCTGCGGTGGACATGGCCTGGGACACCAGATCGCTGACGTCGAGCTCGTCGACCTCGGCGTCGGTCTCCGCGCTCGGCGTGGTGCCGGTGGCCGATGCCAGGCGCAGCAGCGCGTCCAGTACGCCGAGTTCCCGGAACCGGTCGACGGAGACGGTCGCCAGCGCGTGCCGCAGCTGTCGTTCGTCGATCACCGGTTCGGCCCCGAAGAGAAGGCCGGTCAGGTGCTCGGCGAGCGCGGCCGGGGTCGGATAGTCGAACACGACCGTCGCACCGAGCGGGACACCGGCCGCGGTGGCCAGGCGGTTGCGCAGTTCCACCGAGGTCAGCGAGTCGAATCCGAGGTCGGTGAACGCATGCGCGGAATCGATCTCGCCGGCCTCTCCGAAGCCCAGTACGCCCGCCGTGTGCTCGCGGACGAGGTCGAGCACGGCATCGGCGCGCTCGGCCGGGGCGAGCGTCGCCCAGCTCCGCTCCGCTGCCGCCTCCTGGCGCGCGGGGCGCCGACGCGGTACCCGCACGAGTCCTGATAGGACAGTCGGGAGCCGCCCGGCCACCGCCTCGTCGCGCAGCCGTTCGGTGTCGAGCTTGACCGCGACCGCGACCGGCCCGGCGGCCAGGTCGAACAGCGCCAGCCCCTCGTCGGCGGACAACGCACCGAAGCCGTCCCGCCGCATCCGGCCAGTCTGCGACGCATCAAGTTCCGTGCCCATGCCGGACTGATCCCACAACCCATAGGCCAGAGAGCGCGCAGGCAAGCCCAATTCGTGCCGATGGGCCGCCAGTGCGTCGAGAAACGCGTTCGCCGCAGCGTAGTTGCCCTGCCCCGGCGAGCCGAGCACCCCGGCCACCGACGAGACCAGCACGAACTCGGTCAGCGGCAGGTCGCGGGTCAGCTCGTGCAGATGCCACGCTCCGTCCGCCTTCGGGCCGAAGACCGCATCGAGCCGGTCCGGCGTCAGGGCGGTGACCACGCCGTCGTCCAGGACACCGGCCGCGTGTACGACGCCGGTGAGCGACGGAATTGACGCCACCAGGCTCGCAACAGCGTCCCGATCGGACACGTCGCACGCGGCGATGGCCGCTTCCGCACCGAGCCCGGCAAGCTTCCCGGCCAGTTCGGCGGCGCCGGGGGCTTCCATGCCGCGGCGGCTGGTCAGCACGAGCGACCGGACGCCGTGCTCGCGCACCAGCCACTCGGCGAGCAGCGCGCCCACGCCGCCGGTCCCGCCGGTGACCAGCACCGTGCCGTCGCGATCCCAGGCCGTCTTCTCCCCCACTCCGGCACGGGCCAGCCGGGGCACGAAGGCGGCGCCGTCCCGCACTCGTACCGATTCCTCGCCGGTCGCCAGCGCAATGTCCACATCGGACTGTCCACCGTGGAGCAGGATGATCCGGCCGGGGTTCTCGGCCTGCACGGACCGCACCAGCCCGCCCACCGCGGCGTCGGCCGGGGTGTCCCCGATCAGCACCACCAGCCGGGCGGCGGCGAAGCGTTCTTCGGTGAGGAACCGTTGCAGCACCGCCAGTACCGCGTGCAGTCCGTCATCCTGCCCGGGCAGGACGACCACCGGCGGCACGGTGTCGCCGAGGTCGTCCCAGGTCACCGTCTCGACCGGAACCAGTGCTGCGGTTTCGGCTCGGACGTGCTCCAGGCGGAACAACGACTGTTCATGCCCGCCCAGCTGGTCCGCCGAGACCGCGCGCACGGTCAGCGCCCCGACCGACAGTACCGGTGTGCCGTCCTGCCCGGCGATCGCGAGCGCGATCTCGCCCGGGCCGGTGAAGGTCAGCCGTGCCTGTGCCGCGGTGACTCCGCTGGTGTGGAGGGTGACATCGGTCCAGGTGAACGGCAGCGCACCGTCGCCCTCGCTGAGGAACATGCCGTGCAGTGCGGCGTCGAACAGCGCCGGGTGCAGGCCGAAGCGTTCGTCGTGCGCGGCCTCGGGCAGGGACAGCTCGGCGAAGATGTCCTCTCCGCTGCGCCAGGCCGCCCGGACGCCCTGGAACAGCGGGCCGTACGCGAAGCCCTCCGCCGCGAGATCCTCGTAGAACGTGGTCAGGTCGATGGATTCAGCGTCCGCCGGCCGGTCGAACCGCTCCGCCGGGCCGGGTTCTTCGGCAAGCCGCCCGGTGGCGTTGAGTTCCCAGCCCTCCGCACCCGTCCGTCGCGAATGGACGGACACCGCGCGCTCCCCGGTCACCGTCACCTGCAGCTCGACCGCCCCCACCGGCGGCACGACAAGCGGGGCACCCAGGGTCAGCTCGGCGAGACGTCCACAGCCCGCCTCGTCCCCCGCCCGGATGGCCAGCTCGGCCAGCGCGGCACCGGGCAGCAGGACCGTGTCCAGGACGGTGTGCTCGGCCAGCCAGGGGTGCGTGGCCAGGGACAACCTGCCCGTGAACACGATTCCGTCCCCGTCGGCCAGCGACAGCCCGGCGGCCAGCAGTGGATGCCCCGGCGCGGCGAGCCCGGCCGAGATGACGTCCGCCTCCGCCGTGGTCTCCAACCAGAAGTGCTTGCGCTGGAACGGATAGGTCGGCAGGTCAACGGTGCGGACCGCACCGAAGTAGCCACGCCAGTCCACTGTGGATCCGTTGGCGTGCAGTGCGCCGAGGGCGGTGACGACCGCGGTCGGCTCATCGTGGTTCTTCCGCAGCGTCGGTATGAAGACCGCATCGACGGTCTCCGGACCCATCGCCGAGAGCACCGCGTCCGGACCAATCTCCAGATAACGCGACACACCCTGCCCGGCCAGCGCGCTCACGGCATCCGCGAACCGCACCGGCTCCCGTACGTGCCGCACCCAATACTCCGGATCCGTCAAATCCGCACCCAGCTCCACAGTGGACACGATGGGGATCGACGGCTCGTGAAACGTCAACCTGCGAACAACCTCACCGAACTCCGCCAACATCGGATCCATCAACCCCGAATGAAACGCATGCGACACGACCAAACGCTTCCACCTCCGACCAGCAAACCCCTCCACCACCGCCAGCGTCGGACCCTCCGCACCCGAGAGCACCACCGACGACGGGCCGTTCACCGCCGCCAACGACACCCCCTCCACAGCCGTGAAGGGACCCTTCACAGCCCTGGAGTCCGTGAAGGGTCCCTTCACAGCCCTCGAACCCGACAAGAACGGCGCCACCTCATCCTCCGACGCCTGAAGGGCCACCATCACACCACCCGTCGGGAGAGCCTGCATCAACCGACCACGCACCGACACCAACATCGCAGCATCCTCAAGCGACAAAACCCCAGCAACATGCGCCGCCGCGATCTCACCAACCGAATGACCCGCCAGAAAATCAGGCCGCACACCCCACGACTCCACCAGACGGAACAACGCCACCTCAAACGCAAACAACGCCGGCTGAGCATTCTCCGTCTGGTCGAGATCATCACCGATCGACAACAGCGCGCACACCTCGTCATACGCCGCCGCAAACACCGGAAACGCCGCATACAACCCACGACCCATACCCAGACGCTGCGAACCCTGACCCGTGAACAACAACGCCGACCGGCCTGCCGTCGCCCGGGTCCTGGTTCCCTGTCCGCGCGCCAGGTCGGCGAGTCCGGCCCGAAGCTCGGCGCGGTCGGCGCCGACGACGACGGCGCGCCGCTCGTGCGCGGGCCGGGTCGCCGCCAGGGAGTAGCCGACCTCGGCCAGATCGCCGTCCGAGTCCACGATGGACAGCAGGCGCTCAGCGACGGCGCTGAGCGCGGCATCGTTCTTCGCCGACAGCGGCCACGGCACCAAACCTCGCGTGAGGGGCTCGGAGACGGGCTCGTCCGGAGTGAACTGCTCGATCAGCACATGGGCGTTGGTCCCGCTGATCCCGAAGGAGGAGACCCCCGCCCGGCGCGGCCGGTCCGTCTCCGGCCAGCGCCGCTGTTCGGCCAGCAGGGAGACCGCACCGGCGTCCCAGTCGATCTCCGTCGACGGGTCGTCGACGTGCAGGGTCTTCGGCATGACACCGTGCCGCATCGCCTCCACCATCTTGATCACCCCGGCCACACCAGCGGCAGCCTGAGTATGACCCATGTTGGACTTGATCGAACCCAGCCACAACGGCCCCTCGCGATTCTGGCCGTAAGTGGCCAGCAACGCCTGCGCCTCAATCGGATCACCCAGCCGCGTACCCGTGCCGTGCGCCTCCACCACATCCACGTCCGAAGTGGACAGAGCGGCATTCGCCAACGCCTGACGAATCACCCGCTGCTGCGAAGGACCATTCGGCGCGGTGAGGCCGTTCGAGGCGCCGTCCTGGTTGATGGCCGAGCCGCGGACCAGCGCCAGCACCGGATGTCCGTTCCGCTGCGCGTCGGAGAGCTTCTCCAGCACCAGCACACCGGCACCCTCCGACCAGCCAGTGCCATCCGCCTCCGCCGAGAACGACTTGCACCGACCGTCAGCGGAAAGGCCGCGCTGCAACGAGAAGTCGACGAAGGTTTCAGGAGTCGCCATGACCGTCACCCCGCCCGCCAGCGCGAGCGTGCACTCACCGGAGCGCAATGCCTGGGCCGCCAGGTGCAACGCCACCAGGGACGACGAGCACGCGGTGTCCACCGACACCGCCGGGCCTTCCAAACCCAGGGTGTAGGCCACCCGGCCGGTCAGGACACTTCCGGATGTCCCGGTGCCCAGGAATCCGGCGACCTGCTCGGGAACCCGGGCCGTTTTCGTGCCGTAGTCGTGGTACATGATCCCGGCGAACACCCCGGTCTGGCTGCCCTTGAGCGACACCGGATCGACGTGGGCGCGTTCGAGGGCCTCCCAGCTCACCTCCAACAGCAACCGCTGCTGCGGATCCATCGCCAACGCCTCACGCGGCGAAATCCCGAAGAACTCCGGATCAAACTCCCCCGCGTCGTACAGAAAACCGCCCTGGCACGTATAGGTCTTGCCCGGCAAACCCGGTTCCGGATCGTAGATCCCTTCGACGTCCCACCCACGGCTGTCCGGGAACGACGAGATCGCGTCGCTGCCCGAAGCGACCAGGTCCCACAATTCCTCCGGCGAACGCACGCCGCCCGGATACCGGCAGCTCATCGCCACGATCGCCACCGGCTCGTCCGCCACCGCCGGGGCGACGGCGGGACCACGCGTCCCGGTCTCGCCGACCAGCTGCACAGCCAGGAATCCCGCTACGTCGGCCGGTGTCGGATAGTCGAAGATCAAGGTCGCGGGCAATCGCAGGCCTGTCGTCTCGCCGAGACCATTGCGCAGCTCGACGGCGGTCAGCGAATCGAAACCCAGCTCCGTGAAGGCACGCGACGGATCGACCGCAGTCGCGCCGTCGTGACCAAGGACGGCCGCCACCTTGTCCCGGACCAGGTCTCGCAGAACGCCAGAACGGTCCTCTTCGGACAGTGCGGTGAGACGTTCGGCCAGGCCGATCTCGCTGCTGCGCGCCGCCGCCCGTCGTTCGGGAACCTTGGCCAGCGCACGGAGCACCACGGGTACCTCGGCGGTCCGGGCATGCTCGCGCAGCGCGACACGGTCCACTCCGAGCGGCACCACGACCGGCGAGCCCACGGTCAGCGCCGCGTCGAACAGCTCCAGACCATCCTCAGTGGACAGTGGCGGGAGGCCTTCCCGGCGCATCCGCCGGATCTGCGCCTCGTCCAGTTCGCCGCCCATGCCTTCCCGCCACAACCCCCAGACCAGGGAGACCGCGGGAAGGCCCAGCTCGTGCCGATGCCGGGCCAGCGCGTCGAGGAAAGTGTTGGCGGCGGCGTAGGAAGCCTGGCCGGTGGCGCCCAGCATCCCGGCGAAGGAGGAGTAGAGCACGAACATCGCCAAGTCATGTTCCCGAGTCAGCTCGTGCAGATGCCATGCCGCATCCACCTTCGGCCGCAGGACGGCGTCGAGACGTTCCGCGGTCAGCCCCTCCACCAGACCGTCGTCCAGCACTCCCGCTCCGTGCACGACGCCGGTGAGCCGCACCTGCGCGAGCAACGCCGCCGCCGCGTCCCGATCAGCGACATCACACGCCGCGACCTGCACGTCCGCACCCAGTTCGCCCAACTCCGTGACCAGCTCCGCCGCACCGGGGGCGGCCGGACCACGACGGCTCGTCACCAGCAGCCGCCGGACGCCGTGCTCGGTCACCAGATGCCGTGCAATCATCGCGCCCAGGCCACCGGTACCACCGGTGACCAGCACCGTCCCCTCCGGATCCAGCGGACGGGGTGCGACCGCTTCCGCCGTCAGGCGGCCGAGCCGGGGAACGACCAGGTCCGCACCGCGGATCGCGATCTGGGGCTCTTCGGTGGACAGTGCCGCCGACATCCCGCCGAGGTCGCCGTCGACCAGCACGAACCGGCCCGGGTGCTCCGCCTGCGCGCTCCGCACCAGGCCCCACACCGCGGCGGAAGCAGGGTCCTGTGCCTCGTCACGGGTGTGCACCACCAGCGTCGACCCGGCGAACCGAGCCTCGCCGAGCCAGTCCTGCACCATGCCCAGCGCCCTGGCGCACACTTCGTGGGTCGCCTCGATCGTCCTCTCCGCCGGGACAACGGACCACACCACCACCGGCGGCACCGGTCCTTCTTGGACGTCCACCCAGGACACCCAGTCCACCGGAGTGCCGCTTGCGGGCACCGGCGTCCAGTCCAGACCGTACAGCCCGCCCGGTAACCGGCTGTTCGCCGAGCTGTCGTCGAGCGGACGTACGACGAGTGAGTCCACAGTGATCACCGGCGCCCCAGCCGGGTCGACAGCGACCAGGGAAACGGTTTCCGCCGCGGAGAACGAGATCCTGGCCCGCAGGTCCGTCGCTCCGGTCGCCGACAGCCGGACCCCGTTCCACGAGAACGGCACCTGGGCCTGATCGACGCCGCGCAGGAACATCGCGTGCAGAGCCGAGTCCAGCAACGCCGGGTGAATCCCGAATCCCGCAGGGGCGTCCAGCGACAGCTCCACGAACACGTCGTCGCCCAGTGCCCACGCCGCCCGCATCCCACGGAACACCTCGCCGTAGGTGAACCCCGACGCGACGAGACCTTCGTAGAAGCCGTCCAGATCACACGGCTCCGCACCCGCCGGTGGCCACACGTCGCCGAGCGCCGCGACTTCGGTGGCGAGGTCGGGGACCATTGTGCCGGTCGCGTGCCGGGTCCATTCGTCCTCGCCGCGGGGTCGCGAGTGGATCGACAGTCCGCAACGGCCGTCCCTGTCCGGCGCGGACACCGCCACCTGGACGTCGACCGTTCCCGACACGACCAGCGGCGCGCCCAGCGTCAGCTCCTCGACGCACGCGCACCCGGCTTCCACGCCGGCGTGCAATGCCAGCTCCAGGAACGCGGTCCCCGGCAGCATGGCCGCCCCGTTGACCAGGTGACCCGCCAGCCACGGATGCGTGGCCAGCGACAGCCGCCCTGTCAGCAACAACCCGTCCCCGTCCGCCACCGACACCGACGCACCCAGCAACGGATGCTCCGCCGCCGTCAGCCCGACCGAGGCGACATCCGCGTCCGGCGTGCTCTCCAGCCAGAAGTGCCGACGCTCGAACGGATAGGTCGGCAGGTCGACCGTGCCCGTTGCGCCGAAGAAGGCATCCCAGTCCACTGTGGATCCGTGCGTGTGCAGGGCACCCAGCGCGGTGACGACCGCGGTCGGCTCGTCGTGGTTCTTCCGCAGCGTCGGGATGAAGACGGCATCGACGGTCTCCGGCCCCATCGCCGAGAGCACCGCGTCCGGACCAATCTCCAGATAACGCGACACACCCTGCCCGGCCAGCGCGCTCACGGCATCCGCGAACCGCACCGGCTCCCGTACGTGCCGCACCCAATACTCCGGATCCGTCAAATCCGCACCCAGCTCCACAGTGGACACCACCGGGATCGACGGCTCATGAAACGTCAACCCACGAACGACCTCACCGAACTCCGCCAGCATCGGATCCATCAGGACCGAATGAAACGCGTGCGACACGACCAAACGCTTCGACTTCCGGTCAGGGAACCGCTCCACCACCGTCAGCGTCGGACCCTCCGCACCCGAGAGCACCACCGACGACGGACCATTCACCGCCGCCAACGACACCCCCTCCAGGGCTGTGAAGGGACCCTTCACAGCCCTGGAGTCCGTGAAGGGTCCCTTCACAGCCCCAGAACCCGACAAGAACGGCGCCACCTCATCCTCCGACGCCTGAAGGGCCACCATCACACCACCCGTCGGGAGAGCCTGCATCAACCGGCCACGCACCGACACCAACATCGCAGCATCCTCAAGCGACAAAACCCCAGCCACGTGCGCCGCAGCGATCTCACCAACCGAGTGACCCGCCAGAAAATCCGGGCGTACACCCCACGACTCCACCAGACGGAACAACGCCACCTCAAACGCAAACAACGCCGGCTGCGCATTCTCCGTCTGGTCGAGATCATCACCGATCGACAACAGCGCACACACCTCGTCAAACGCCGCCGCGAAAGCCGGGAACGCCGCATACAACCCACGACCCATACCCAGACGCTGCGAACCCTGACCCGCAAACAACAACGCCAACCGGCCTGCCGTCGCCCGGGTCCTGGTTCCCTGTCCGCGCGCCAGGTCGGCGAGTCCGGCCCGAAGCTCGTCGCGGTCGGCGCCGACGACGACGGCGCGCCGCTCGTGCGCGGGCCGGGTCGCCGCCAGGGAGTAGCCGACCTCGGCCAGATCGCCGTCCGAGTCCACGATGGACAGCAGGCGCTCAGCGACGGCGCTGAGCGCGGCATCGTTCTTCGCCGACAGCGGCCACGGCACCAAACCTCGCGTGAGGGGCTCGGAGACGGGCACGTCCGGAGTGAACTGCTCGATCAGCACGTGGGCGTTGGTCCCGCTGATTCCGAAGGAGGAGACGCCCGCCCGGCGCGGCCGGTCCGTCTCCGGCCAGGGCCGCTGTTCGGCCAGCAGGGAGACCGCACCGGCGTCCCAGTCGATTTCCGTGGACGGATCGTCGGCGTGGAGGGTCTTCGGCATGACACCGTGCCGCATCGCCTCCACCATCTTGATCACCCCGGCCACACCAGCGGCCGCCTGAGTATGACCTATGTTGGACTTGATCGAACCCAGCCACAACGGCGCCTCGCGATTCTGGCCGTAAGTGGCCAGCAACGCCTGCGCCTCAATCGGATCACCCAGCCGCGTACCCGTACCGTGCGCCTCCACCACATCCACGTCCGAAGTGGACAGAGCGGCATTCGCCAACGCCTGACGAATCACCCGCTGCTGCGAAGGACCATTCGGCGCCGTCAGACCATTCGACGCGCCATCCTGATTCACGGCGGAGCCACGGACCAGCGCCAGCACCGGATGCCCGTTCCGCTGCGCATCCGAGAGCTTCTCCAGCACCAGCACACCGGCACCCTCCGACCAGCCAGTGCCATCCGCCTCCGCCGAGAAAGACTTGCACCGACCATCGGGAGACAATCCCTGCTGGCGCGAGAAATCGAGGAACGTATCCGGCGTCGCCATCACGGTCACACCGCCTGCCAACGCCAGTGTGCACTCGCCCGAGCGCAATGCCTGCGACGCCAGGTGCAACGCCACCAGCGACGACGAGCACGCCGTGTCCACCGACACCGCCGGGCCTTCCAAACCCAGCGTGTAGGCCACCCGGCCGGTCAGCACGCTCGCCGACGTCCCGGTGCCGAGGAAACCGGCCACGTTGTCCGGGATCTTCGTCAGCTTCGCCGCGTAGTCGTAGTACATGATTCCGGCGAACACGCCGGTCGGGCTGCCCTTCAACGACGCCGGATCCAGCCGGGCGCGTTCGAGGGCCTCCCAGCTCACCTCCAACAGCAACCGCTGCTGCGGATCCATCGCCAACGCCTCACGCGGCGAAATCCCGAAGAACTCCGGATCGAACTCCCCCGCGTCATACAGAAAACCGCCCTGGCACGTATAGGTCTTGCCCGGCAAACCCGGTTCCGGATCGTAGATCCCCTGGACATCCCAGCCTCGGCTCTCAGGGAACCACGAAATCGCATCAGTACCCGTGGAGACGAGATCCCACAGCTCCTCCGGCGACCGCACCCCGCCCGGATACCGGCAGCTCATCCCGACAATCGCCACCGGCTCGTCCACCACCGCCGCGGCCACCGCCGGAGCGGCCGTCGACGCCCGGCCGGTCAGCTCGCCGGTGAGGAACCGGGCCACGTCCGCGGGCGTCGGGTAGTCGAAGATCAACGTCGCCGGCAGCCGCAGACCCGTTGCCGCGCCAAGACCATTGCGCAGCTCGACCGCGGTCAGCGAATCGAAACCCAGCTCCGTGAACGCACGCGACGGGTCCACGGTCTCGCCGCCGTCGCGGCCGAGCACACTCGCCACCTGGGTGCGGACCAGGTCGAGGATCGCTTCCGGCCGTTCGGTCTCCGACAGCCCGGCCGTCTCCGCGGTGCGGGCGATCGCGCGGGTGACGCCCCGTACCAGCCCGCGCAGCAGCGGCGGCACGCCGGCCGTCTTCGCGGCGTTCCGCACCGTGGCGAGGTCGAGCCGGACCGGGACGGTGACCGGCGAGCCGTCCGCAATGGCCGCGTCGAACAACGCGAGCCCCTCGTCGACGGCCAGGGTCTCGAAGCCGTCCCGGTCGATGCGCTGCCGGTCGGCGGCGTCGAGCGTGCCGCCCATGCCCTGTTCCCAGAGCCCCCAGACGAGGGACTGCGCGGGCAGGCCTTCCTCCCGGCGACGGAGAGCGAGCGCGTCGAGGAACGCGTTCGCCGCGGAATAGGAACCCTGGCCGGGTGAGCCGAACAGCCCGGCGATCGAGGAGAACGTGATGAAGAACGAGAGGTCCCCGGTGAGTTCGTGCAGCTGCCACGCCGCTTCGGCCTTGGGGCGGAAGACCCGCTCCAGCCGGTCCGGGGTGAGTGCGGTGAGCACCCCATCGTCGAGGACTCCGGCCGCGTGCACGACACCGATGAGCGGACGCTCGGCGAGCGTGAGCGCGGACGCCAGCGCCGCACGGTCGGCCACATCGGCGGCGGCGATCGTGACCCGCGCTCCCCGCTCGGTCAGGTCCGCGGCGAGGCCGGCGGCGCCCGGCGCGTCCGCACCGCGACGGCTGACCAGCAGCAACTCCCGGACTCCGTGCCGGGTGACCAGGTGCCGGGCGAGGAGCGCACCGAGCCCGCCGGTGCCCCCGGTGATCACGACCGTGCCGTCCCCGTCCAGGGGGCGCGTCTCGGTGGGGACGTTCGCCCTGGTCAGCCGGGGTGCGAACAGCGCGCCGCCGCGGACGTGGATCTGCGGCTCGCCGGTGGACACCGCCGCGGCCACCTCCTCGCCGGGGCCCCGGAGCAGCACGAAGCGGCCCGGGTGCTCCGCCTGCGCGGCGCGGACCAGACCTTCAGCCGCCGCGTGCGCAAGCGAATCCCCGGTGCGGACGACGAGTTTCGGTTCCGCACCGGCTAGGAACTCCTGCAGCACTTCCAGGGTCCGGACGGTCACCGTGAGCGGGTCGCCCTCCGGGACTTCGAAGACGCGGTACTCGCTGTCGGGTGGCCCCGGCGTGACCGGCACCAGTTCTGGGAGGAAGAGCCCGTCGTGCCCGGCCGGGGCGGGAGCGGTCACCTCCCGCACGGTCAGCGCACCCACCGACAGCACGGGCCGGCCGGTGCCGTCGCTCAGCTCGAAGGCGAGCGCGTCGTCACCGGCCGGGAAAGCGTGGACCCGCAGGTCGGTGGCACCGCGGGCGTGCAGGGTGACGTCATTCCAGGCGAACGGCACCGCTCCCTGCCCCGGACCACCGGGTGCGGCGCTCGCCTGCAACGCGGCGTCGAGCAGCGCCGGATGGATCCCGAACTGCCCCGCCTCGGCGGGCTCGGGCAACGACGCCTCGGCGAAGATCTCCGCACCGCGCCGCCATGCCCGGCGCAGGCCCTGGAACACCGGGCCGTAGTCGAGCCCCGCTTCGGCGAGCCGTGAGTAAACGTCGTCGAGGGGCAGGGTTTCGGCGTTCTCCGGCGGCCACGCGACGGGCTCGGGGTGGGGCACGGGGTGCCCGAGGACACCGGTCGCGTGCGGCGTCCAGGGATGGCCCGGTACGCGGGAGTGGATGGAGACCGCGTGCCTGCCGCCGGTGTCGGCGGCGCCGACCACCACCTGAAGGTCGAGCACGGTGCCCTCGGTGAGCACCAGCGGCGCCTGGAGCACGAGTTCCTCGACGCCGGTGCAGCCGACCTCGTCCCCGGCCCGGATCGCCAGCTCGGCGAAAGCCGCCCCGGGCAGCAGCACGGCGCCACCCACGACGTGGTCGGCCAGCCACGGATGTGTGGCCAGCGACAGCCGCCCCGTCAGCAGCAACCCGTCCCCGTCCGCCACCGACACCGACGCACCCAGCAACGGATGCTCCGCCGCCGTCAGGCCGACCGAGGCGACATCCGTCCCGCCGTCGCGCTGGTCCAGCCAGAAGTGCTCGTGCTGGAAGGCGTAGGTGGGCAGGTCGATGATTCGGGCACCGGTTCCGGCGAAGAAGGCGTGCCAGTCCACTGTGGAGCCGTGAGTGTGCAAGGCAGCCAATGCCGTGACGACCGCGGCCGGTTCGTCATGGTTCTTCCGCAGGGAGGGAATGAACTTCGCGTCCACCGTTTCCGGACCCATCGCCGAGAGCACCGCGTCCGGACCGATCTCCAGATAACGCGACACACCCTGCTCCGCCAGCGCGCTCACGGCATCCGCGAACCGCACCGGCTCCCGTACGTGCCGCACCCAATACTCCGGATCCGTCAAATCCGCACCCAGCTCCACAGTGGACACGATGGGAATCGACGGCTCATGAAACGTCAACCCACGAACGACCTCCGCGAACTCCGCCAGCATCGGATCCATCAGGACCGAATGAAACGCATGCGACACCGACAACCGCTTCCACCTCCGACCAGCGAACCGCTCCACCACCGCCAGCGTCGGACCCTCCGCACCCGAGAGCACCACCGACGACGGACCGTTCACCGCCGCCAACGACACCCCCTCCAGGGCTGTGAAGGGACCCTTCACAGCCCTGGAGTCCGTGAAGGGTCCCTTCACAGCCCCAGAACCCGACAAGAACGGCGCCACCTCATCCTCCGAGGCCTGAAGGGCCACCATCACACCACCCGTCGGGAGAGCCTGCATCAACCGACCCCGCGCAGACACCAACATCGCAGCATCCTCAAGCGACAAAACCCCAGCCACGTGCGCCGCCGCAATCTCACCAACCGAGTGACCCGCCAGAAAATCCGGGCGTACACCCCACGACTCCACCAAACGGAACAACGCCACCTCAAACGCAAACAACGCCGGCTGCGCACTCCCCGTCTGGTCGAGATCATCACCGATCGACAACAGCGCGCACACCTCGTCAAACGCCGCCGCGAAAGCCGGGAACGCCGCATACAACCCACGACCCATACCCAGACGCTGCGAACCCTGACCCGCAAACAACAACGCCAACCGGCCTGCCGTCGCCCGGGAACCCCGCGCCACCTCGGCAAGACCCGCACGCAGTTCGGCACGGTCCCGGCCCACGACCGCGGCCCGATACGGCAACGCGGCACGCGCTGTCGCCAGGGAGAAGCCGACATCCACGGGGTCCGCCGCGTCGTCGGCGGCGAGCAGGCGTTCCGCCTGGGCGGGCAAGGCTTCCGCAGTCGCTGCGCTGAGCAGGTACGGCACGGCGGGCAGTGAAGCCCGCACGGGCGCGGGTTCGGGAGCGGCGGCCTGTTCGAGGATGACGTGCGAGTTGGTCCCGCTGATCCCGAACGAGGACACCGCCGCCCGCACCGGACGGTCCAGCTCCGGCCACGGAGTCGGCTCGGTCAGCAGCGACACGGCGCCGGCCGTCCAGTCGACCTCCGGGGTCGGGGTGCGCACGTGCAGGGTGGGCGGCAGCACCGGATGCCGCATGGCCTCGACCATCTTGATGATCCCGGCCACCCCCGCGGCCGCCTGGGTGTGCCCGATGTTCGACTTGATCGAGCCGAGCAGGAGCGGCTGCCCGGTGGCGCGGTCCTGGCCGTAGGTGGCCAGCAGTGCCTCGGCCTCGATCGGGTCGCCGAGGCGGGTCCCGGTGCCGTGCGCCTCCACCACGTCGACGTCCGAAGTGGACAGACCGGCATTCGCCAGCGCGGCCCGGATCACTCGCTGCTGCGAGGGACCGTTCGGTGCGGTCAGCCCGTTGGACGCGCCGTCGGAGTTGACCGCGCAGCCGCGGATCACCGCGAGCACCCGGTGTCCTTCGCGCTGGGCGTCGGACAGCCGTTCCAGCAGCAGCATTCCGACGCCTTCGCCCCACGCGGTGCCGTCGGCGTCCGCGGAGAAGGACTTGCACCGGCCGTCCGGCGCGAGACCGCGCTGGCGGGCGAAGTCGACGAAGATGCCCGGGCTCGCCATCAGGTTCACGCCGCCGGCCAGCGCCATCCCGCATTCGCCCGAACGCAGTCCCTGCACCGCCGAGTGCACCGCGACCAGTGAGGACGAGCACGCGGTGTCGATCGAGACCGCCGGGCCCTCCAGCCCCAGCGTGTAGGCGATCCGTCCGGAGTGGACACTGCAGGTGGTGCCGGTGAGCAGGTAGCCGTCGACGGTGTCGCCGGGCTCGTGCAACCGCGGGCCGTACTCCTGCGCGGACACCCCGACGTACACCCCGGTCGCGCTGCCCTTGAGCCGGGCCGGGTCGAGCCCGGCGCGTTCCAGGGTTTCCCAGGTGACCTCCAGCAGCAGCCGCTGCTGGGGCTCCATCGCCAACGCCTCCCGCGGCGAGATGCCGAAGAACTCCGCGTCGAACCCGCTCGCCCCGGCCAGGAAGCCGCCGGTGCGGACATACGTGGTACCCCGGTGGTCGGGATCGTCGTCGAACAACCTGGCCACGTCCCAGCCCCGGTCCGCCGGGAACCCGCCGATCCCGTCCCGGCCCTGCGCGACCAGCTCCCACAGCCGTTCCGGCGAATCGGCCCCGCCGGGGAACCGGCAGGCCATGCCGACGATCGCGATCGGCTCGTGGCTCCGCGCCTCCACGTCGGCCAGCCGCCGCCGGGTCCGCTGCAGATCCCCGGTTACGCGCTTGAGCAGGTCCAGGATCTTCTCGTGGTCTGCCATCACACCTCTTACGGCTCGATCGGCGGGCTGGTCACTGGGGGTCAGGGGGCTCAGGAGATCCCGAGTTCGGTGGCGAGGAAGTCGACCACCTCGTCGGCGGTCGCCGAACGGAGCCGGTCACCCGCCTCGGCCTCGGTCCCGGTGAGCCGATCCAGCAGGTCGCGCAGCCGGACGGCCACCGCGCGGCGGCCCTCGTCCCCGGCCGCGATCCCGGCCAGGCCGGCCTCCAGCCGGTCCAGTTCGGCCAGCACGGTCTCGGCCGGACCTGCCGAGGGCGGAGCCAGCTCCGCCAGCAGGTGCGCGGCGAGCGCGGCGACCGTCGGATGGTCGAACACCGCGGTCGAGGACAGCCGGAGCCCGGTCGCGGCGCCGAGCCGGTTGCGCAGCTCGACCGAGGTGAGCGAATCGAACCCGAGGTCCTTGAACGCGCGGTCCGGGTCGATCGAGACCGTCCCGCCGTGCCCGAGCACTGCCGACGCCTGGTCCCGTACCAGCTCCCGCACCAGGGTCACCCGGTCCTCATCGGACCGTCCGGCGAGCCGCTCCGCCACCCCGGATCCGGTCGTGGCCGCGGCTGCACGGCGAGGGGGAACCCGGACCAGGGAACGGAGTACCGCGGGCACCACGCAGCTCCGGGCGTGCTCACGCAGCGCGGCGCGGTCGAGTTCCACCGGCGCCACCGCGGGCAGCCCCGTGGCGAGCGCGGCGTCGAACAGGGCGAGACCGTCCTCACTGGACAGTGGCGGGAAGCCTTCCCGGCGCATCCGCTCGACGTCGTCGTCGCCCAGCGCGGCGCCCATGCCCTCCCGCCACAGTCCCCAGGCCAGCGAGACCGCGGGCAGCCCGAGTCCGTGCCGATGCTCGGCCAGGCCGTCCAGGAAGGCGTTCGCGGCTGCGTAGGCGGCCTGCCCCGCCGAGCCGAGCACTCCGGAAACCGAGGAATAGAGCACGAACATAGCCAGGTCACGGTCCCGGGTCAGCTCGTGCAAGTGCCAGGCCGCATCCACCTTCGGCCGCAGCACACCGTCCAGCCGATCCGCCGTCAGCCCCTCCACCAGACCGTCGTCCAGCACCCCCGCCGCGTGCACCACACCCGTCAACGGCACGTCCGCCAGCAACGCGCCGAGCGCATCCCGATCAGCCACATCACACGCCGCGACCCGCGCGTCTGCACCCAGCTGACCCAGCTCCGCAACCAACTCCGCCGCACCCGGAGCCGACGGACCACGACGACTCGTCACCACCAGACGCCGGACCCCGTGCTCAGTCACCAGATGCCGCGCGATCATCGCACCCAGACCGCCGGTACCACCGGTGACCAGCACCGTCCCCTCCGGATCCAACGGCCGGGGCAGGCTGAGCGCGATCTTGCCGATGTTCTTGGCCTGGCTGAGAAAACGGAACGCCTCGGGAGCCCGCCGGACGTCCCAGCTCCGCACCGGAAGCGGCGTCAACCGGCCCGTGTCGAACAGGGCGCCCAGCGCCGTCCACATCTCGGCGATCCTGGCCGGTCCCGCGTCCAGCAGGTCGAACGCCCGGTAGACGAGCCCGTCCGCCGGTTCGCGGACGTCCGTCTTGCCCATCTCCAGGAACCGCCCGCCGGGAGCGGTCAGGCGCAGGGACGCGTCGACGAAGTCGCCGGCGAGCGCGTTGAGCACGACGTCGACACCGCGACCACCGGAAGCGGCGAGGAACAGCGGTTCGAAGTCCAGCGTGCGCGAGGAGGCGATGTGGTCGTCGTCCAGCCCGGCCGCGCGCAGAACATGCTGCTTGCCCTCACTCGCAGTGCCGAACACCTCGGCACCCAGATGCCGCGCCAACTGGGTCGCAGCCATCCCGACCCCACCGGCCGCGGCGTGGATCAACACCGACTCCCCGGCCCGAAGCCCACCCAGATCACACAGCGCGTAATACGCAGTCAGAAAGACCAGCGGGACGGTCGCCGCCTGCTCGTCGGTCCAGCCGTCCGGCACCCGGGCGAGCAACGCCCGCTCTTCGGTGACCACCGGACCCACGCCGTCGCGGACCACGCCCATTACCCGGTCGCCCGGCGCCAGGTCCGCCACGGCGTCGCCGGTCTCGAGCACGACTCCGGCGACCTCGCAGCCGATCGGCCCCGCCTCACCGGGGTACATGCCGAGCACGTTCAGCACGTCCCGAAAATTCAAACCCACCGCACGGACGCCGATGCGCACCCCCTCCGGCGCGAGCGAGAGATCGGCGACCGGGCTCAGGGTGAGATTCTCGACGGTCCCCTCGCCGGACTTCTCCAGACGCCACCCGCCCTCCGCCGGAGGCACCAGCGCCGCGGCCGGGTGCGTGAGACGCGGAACGAACGCCGCGCCGTGCTGGATCGCGACCTGCGGCTCCCGGAGGGCCAGCGCCGAGGACAGCTCCTCGTCAGCGCAATCGACGAGCACGAAACGATCCGGATGCTCCGCCTGCGCACTCCGCACCAGCCCCCACACCGCAGCGGCCACCGGATCACCGGCCGGCATGCCATGGGTGCGCACCACCAGCGTCGACCCGGCGAACCGCTCGTGACCGAGCCACTCCTGCACCACGGCCAGCACCCGCGCGCACGCCTCGTGCGCCGCTTCGATCACTTCCCCGGAGGGAGCGACCGACCACACCACCCATGGCGGAACCGATTCCGGGCCGACGTCCACCCAGGACACCCATTCCAGCTCACCGGCAAGGGGGATCGGAGTCCACTCTGGAGCGAGCAGCCCGGCGGGCGCCCCGGCCGTCCGGACCCGAGCCTCCGGACGGCGCACCACCAGCGAATCGACCGTGATCACCGGAGCGCCGGCGGAGTCCACCGCGAGCAGAGAAACCGCTTCCCCGTCAAGGAAAGAGACCCGCACCCGGAGCGCCGTCGCACCCGAGGCGGACAGCCTGACCCCGTTCCACGAGAACGGCAGCGCGCCACGGGATTCCTCCGGCTCACGCAACGCCATCGCATGCAGGCTCGCGTCCAGCAGCGCCGGATGAATCCCGAAACCCTCGGCAGCATCCTCCGGCAGCGAAAGCTCGGCGAACACCTCCTCACCGCGTACCCACGCGGCCCGCAAACCCCGGAACAAGTCCGCGTAGGCGAATCCCCCAGCGTCGAGCTGGTCGTAGAGTCCTTCCAGCGCAAGCGATTCCGCTTCCGCGGGCGGCCACTCGGTACCGAAAGGAGGCAGCTGCGCGGGCACCTCCGGAACGACCGAGCCGGTGGCGTGCGAAGTCCACTCGTCCGCGCCGCGGGGTCGCGAATGGATCGACACGGCGCGGCGGCCGTCTTCGTCCGAAGTAGACACAACCACCTGGACGTCAGCTGCGCCGGACAGCACCAGCGGCGCCGCCAGCGTCAATTCCTCGACGCAGGCGCACCCGGCCTCCGCGCCCGCATAGAGCGCGAGTTCCAGGAAAGCCGTGCCCGGAAACAACACCTCGCCGTTGACCACGTGCCCGGCCAGCCACGGATGCGTCGCCGTCGACAGGCTTGTGGTGAAGACGAGTTCACCGTCCGGACGCGAGAGGACGGCCCCGATCAAGGGGTGCCAGGCTCGCTGCAACCCGAGGCCGCGCACGTCGCTTGTGCCACGCTGGGGAAGCCAGTAATGCTGATGCCGGAACGGATAAGTGGGCAGGTCGAGCCGACGGGCGCCAGGCACCAGCGCGGTGAAGTCGACCGCCGCGCCGCGCACGTACGCGGTGGACACGGCGGTCAGCAGCTCCGTGACCTCGGCGCGGGCACGCCGCACAAGCGGGGCGCAGACGACGGCAGCGGAGGACGCGGCGTCGGCGATCATCCCCGACAGCACCCCGTCCGGCCCCAGTTCGAGGAACGTCCGGACACCTTCGTCCAGCAGCAGACGGCCGGCGTCGGCGAACCGGACGGTCGCCGACACGTGCCGGATCCAGTAGTCCGGCGAGTCGAACCCGCCGAGCTCACCGGTGACGGTCGAGACGATCGGCACCCGCGGCGGATGGTAGTCGACCAGCCGCGCCACCGTCGCGAACTCCACCAGCATGTCCTGCATCAGCGGGGAATGGAACGCGTGGCTGACCCGCAGCCACTTCGCCTCGCCGCCGAGCCCCGCGACGATTCCGGTCAGCACCTCCTGCGCGCCGGAAAGCACCACGGACTCGGGTCCGTTTACCGCGGCGAGCCCCACCGTCTCCTCGTGCCCCACCAGCGCGTCACGCGCCTGCTCCTCCGAGATCGGCAACGCGACCATCGCGCCGGCCTCGGGCAGCTCCTGCATCAGCCGGCCACGGACGGTGACCAGCATCGCCGCGTCCGCCAGGGAAAACACCCCCGCGGCGTGCGCGGCGGCCAGCTCACCGATCGAGTGGCCGCACAGGCAGTCCGGGCTCATCCCCCAGTGCTCCAGCAGCCGGTACAGCGCGACCTCGATGGCGAACAGCGCGGGCTGGGCGTATTCGGTGCGGTCGAGCAACTCCGGGGCGGCATCGCCGAACACGACCTCCGCGAGCGGCACTTCCAGCTGAGAATCGAAATAGCCGCACACTTCGTCGAACGCATCCGCGTAAGCGTCGAAGGCGTCGTACAGCTGCGCGCCCATCCCGATGCGCTGTGCGCCTTGTCCGGTGAACAGGTAGGCCAGCGTTCCCCCCGCGGTCGCACTGCCGCGGACCACTCCAGGCGTGGAATCGAGGGCCGCGAGCGCGTCCACCAGCCGTTCGCGATCCGGGGCCAGCACGACCGCGCGTTCGGTCAACGCGGCGCGGGTCCCGGCGAGAGAAAAGGCCAGGTCCGCGAGATCGGTTCCCTCACCGGCGAATGCGCGGAGCACCTCGGCCTGGGCGTGCAGCCCCGCTTCGTCGGCGGCGGAGAACGCGACCGGAACGAGCGGCGGGACCACCGCGCCCGCCGTCTCCGCTGCCTCCGCCTCCGGCGGTTCCTCCAGGATGACGTGCGCGTTGGTGCCGCTGATGCCGAACGAGGACACTCCGGCCCGGCGCGGCTGCTCGCCCCGTTCCCACGGCTCCGGCCCGGTGAGCAGCCGGACCGCGCCGGCCGACCAATCGACGTCCGGCGACGGCGTTTCGGCGTGCAGCGTGCGCGGCAGCCGGTCGTGCCGCATGGCCATGATCATCTTGATCACCCCGGCCGCGCCCGCCGCGGCCTGCGCGTGGCCGAGGTTGGACTTGATCGACCCCAGCCACAACGGCGTCCCACGATCCTGGCCATAAGTCGCCAGCAACGCCTGCGCCTCGATCGGATCACCCAGCCGCGTGCCCGTACCGTGCGCCTCCACCACGTCGACGTCCGAAGTGGACAGACCGGCCCCGGCGAGCGCCGCCCGGATCACCCTTTGCTGCGAAGGACCGTTCGGTGCGGTCAGGCCGTTCGAGGCGCCGTCGGAGTTGATCGCCGAACCGCGCAGCACGGCGAGCACCGGATGGCCGTGCCGCATCGCGTCGGAAAGCCGCTCCACCACGAACATCCCGGCCCCTTCGGCCCAGGCGGTGCCGTCCGCGGCGGCGGAAAACGCCTTGCACCGGCCGTCCGGAGCGAGTCCGCGCTGCGCGGAGAAGGCGACGAACGCACCGGGCGTGCCGAGCACGGCGACCCCGCCGGCCAGCGCGAGCGAGCACTCCCCCGACCGCAGTGCCTTCGCGGCCAGATGCAGCGCGACCAGCGAGCCCGAGCACGCAGTGTCCACACTCAACACCGGCCCTTGCAGGCCGAGTGTGTAGGCGATCCGGCCGGCGACCACGCTGGGCGCGGTGCCGGTGAGCAGATGCCCGTCCAGTCCTTCCGGGGCGTCCGCGAGTTTCGGTCCGTACTCCTGCGGTTCCACCCCGACGAACACCCCGGTGGTGCTCCCCCGCACTGTGGCCGGATCGATGCCGGCGCGTTCCAGCGCCTCCCACGACGTCTCCAGCGCGAGCCGCTGCTGCGGGTCCATGGCGAGCGCTTCCCGGGGTGAGATCCCGAAGAAGCCCGCGTCGAAACCGCCCGCGTCGTCAAGGAATCCGCCCGCACGCACGTAGGTGCGGCCGGGAATGCCCGGGCGCGGATCGTAGATCCCGTCGACGTCCCAGCCACGGTCGGCCGGAAAGCCGGAGATCACGTCGCGGCCCTCGTCGGCGACCGTCCACAACGCCGCCGGGGAACCGATTCCGCCGGGATAACGGCAGCCGATGCCGACGATCACGACCGGCTCGTCCGGGTCGCCCCCGGCCGAGGGCTCCGCGGCCGCCGGGCCGGCGCCGAACAGCAGTCCTCGCAGGTACTCCGCGAGCATCCCCGGCGCCGGATGGTCGTAGGCCAGGGTCACCGGCAGGTCGAGCCCGGTGTCGCTGGTCAGCCGCGCGTGCAGCCGCACCGCGAGCAGCGAGTCGAACCCCAGCTCGGTGAACGCCTGATCGGCGCCGATCCCGCCGGGCGGCAGCCGGCCTAGTACCGCCGCCGTCGCCCGGCGCACGACGCCGAGCAGCTTCCGGTACTGCTCCGCGGCGGTCAGGCCGGTCAACCGCCGCAGGTGGTCCACCTCGGTCATCCGCGCACCCCACCTCTCGCCGACCTTTTCCCGGTACCGGGAAACGGAAACCGCCGATCACGCTAGCCACGGCCGGGCGAGGACCGGGGTGAACAATTCCACCGGCGAGTAACCGCGCGGGGTTCCCGGCGAGTTTCCGGTCCGTGAGCAGCCGGTGGAAAAGGCATGCCGGTGCCGCGGCCCGCCGTCGTTACCGTCGGGCAGGGCGAACCGGAAGTCCCGCCGGAGCAGGCGTCCGCCCGGGCGGGCGGCGCCCGGCGACCGCGGAAGGACTTCCCCTTCCCCGCGGCGGCGCCGCGGAGCGCGGACCGGGACCCTCCCGGCCGGAGACCGCACGCGGGCAGGCCGGAACCGACTACTGCCGGAGGTTGACGCCGATGACCGTGTCCCCCGCCGAAGCACGACCAGCGCCCGATCCGGGCGTCCCCGCGGCCATGCTGTGCCCGGATTTCCCGTTCGCCTACGCCGATTGGCTCCGTCATCCCGCCGGGCTCGGGCAGGTGCCCGCCGCCGCGCACGGTACCGAGGTCGCGGTGATCGGCGGTGGCCTGTCCGGGATGGTCGCCGCGCACGAACTGCTGAAACTCGGCCTCAAGCCGGTGGTCTACGAGGCCGGGGAGATCGGCGGCCGGATGCGCTCGGTCACCCTGGCGGGCCATCCGGAGGCGGTCGCCGAACTCGGCGCCATGCGCTTCCCGCCGTCGGCCGGCGCGTTGTTCCACTACATCGACAAGCTCGGGCTGAAGACCACGCCGTTCCCGAATCCACTCTCGAACGCCGCGCCCAGCACGGTGATCGATCTCTACGGACGGACTCACCACGCCCGGCACGCGAGCGAACTGCCGCGGATCTTCGGCGAGGTCTCCGACGCCTGGGCCAAGACCCTGCAGGAGCAGGCCGGCCTCTCGCTGCTGGAGGACGCCCTGCGCCGCCGCGACATCCCGACCGTCAAGACACTGTGGAACGACCTGGTCGCCAAGTACGACACGGAATCCTTCTACGGGTTCCTCACCTCCTCGCCGCAGTTCGCCTCGTTCGAACACCGGGAGATCTTCGGCCAGGTCGGGTTCGGCTGCGGTGGCTGGGACACCGACTTTCCCAACTCCGCGCTGGAAATCCTGCGCGTGGTCTGCACCGACACCGGCGACGAGCACCACCGCATCATCGGCGGCTGCCAGCAGCTCCCACGCGGGCTGTGGCAGTATCGCCCGGACACGCTCGCACACTGGCCCGCCGGCACCTCGCTCGCCGGATTGCACGGCGGCACACCGAAACCGGCCGTGATCCGCATCGACCGGACCGGCGACGGGTTCACCATCGAGGACGCCTCCCACGAAGTACGGGCCTACCCGGCGGCGATCTTCACCGCGCAGAACTGGAATCTGCTCTCCGGCATCCGCAGCGATCCCGCCCTGCTGCCCCAGCCCGTCTGGACGGCGCTGGAACGCACCCACTACATGGGCGCCTCGAAGCTGTTCGTCATCACCGACCGGCCGTTCTGGCTCGACCGCGACCCGGTGACCGGGCACGACGTGATGAGCGCGACGCTGACCGACCGGATCCCCCGCGGGGTCTACCTGATCGACAACGGCCCGGACGCGCCCGGCACGATGCTGCTGTCCTACACGTGGAACGACGATTCCCTGAAAGTCGCGACGCTCACGCCCGAACAACGGCTGGAGGTGATGCTGACGGCGCTCGGCCGGATCTACCCGGGAGTGGACATCCGCTCGCACATCATCGGCCCGCCGATCGCGACCACCTGGGAGACCGAACCACACTTCAAGGGCGCCTTCAAGGCGAGCCTGCCCGGCGGCTACCGCTACCAGCGCCGGCTGTTCACCCAGTTCATGCAACGCGATCCGGCCGAGCCGCACCGCGGGTTCTTCCTCGCCGGCGACGACGTGGCCTGGATCGCCGGGTTCTCCGAGAGCGCGGTGATCACCGCGCTGAACGCGGTCTGGGGGGTCGTCGCGCACCTCGGCGGCGGAACCAGCCCGGACAACCCCGGTCCCGGCGACCGGTTCGACGACCTCGCCCCGGTCCGCCTCGATTGAGTGCCAGAAAGGACTTCCGTCATGACGGCCAGAATCTACGGACCCGACTCCGTCACCGATCGGCGCGACCTGGAGCGGCAGGCGCTCCGGGCGGCCGACGTCCTGCGCGAGCGCGGGATCGGCTCCGGTGACCGGGTTCTGCTCAAGATCGAGAACTCCACCACCTACGTGATCATGCTGTTCGCCCTGATGCACATCGGCGCGTCGATCGTGCTGGTCGACCACCGGGAACAGGCCGACACCACCGCGGAGACCGTGCGCACCTCCGGCGCCGGGCTCGTGCTCGCCGACGACGACGCTCCACTCGCCCCGGACACGCCGGTCGCGTTCGGCTACGAGATCATGGTCGCCGCGGCGGACCGTGCGCCCGGTGACGGGCACCTGGACTTCGAGGCGTGGGGCAAGCTTTCCGACAGCCTGGTGATGTGGTCCTCCGGATCCACCGGCGTACCCAAGGGCGTGGCCAAGAACGGCGCGCGGTTCCTCAAGAACCTGGAACGCAACGCCGCGCTGGTCGGGCACAAGGCCGACGACGTCCTGCTGCCCCTGCTGCCGTTCAACCACCAGTACGGGCTTTCCATGGTGCTGATCGCCTGGCTCACCGGCGCTTCCCTGGTGATCGCGCCCTACCGGCGGCTCGACCGCGCGCTGAAGCTCGCCGGCCGCGCGGGCGCCACCGTGGTGGACACGACGCCCTCGACCTACCGCAGCATCTTCAACCTGATCGGCAAACGGCCTTCGCTGGCCGGGGAATTCGCCCACGTCCGGATGCTGTGCAGTGGTGCCGCGCCGCTGGAACCGGCGCTGACCGAGCGTGCCGTCGAACTGTTCGGCCTGCCGTTGCTCGACAGCTACGGCAGCACCGAGATGGGCAATGTCGCGTTCGCGAACCTCGCCAATCCGCACGGCTGCGGGCAGGTCGTCGACGGGCTCGCCCTCGAAGTCCGCGCCGAGGACGGCACGGTCCTGCCCGCCGGCGAGATAGGCGAGCTGTTCGTGCGCGACCCCGACCTGATGGAGGGCTACCTCGGCGCGGACGGCGCGGTGCGCCCGGTCGACCGCGGCTGGTACGCCACCGGCGACCTCGGCTACCTCGACGCGGACCGGAACCTGTTCGTGGCCGGGCGCAAACGCGCGGTGCACCGCAACGGCCACACCCTGCACCCCGAGGTGATCGAGCACCGGCTCGCCGGACGGGGCTGCTCGGCCAAGATCGTCGCGGTACCCGACCAGCGGCGCGGCGCCAGCCTGGTGTTCGTCGTCCAGGACGGCGACCGGCGGGACGCACACTACTGGCGGGAGGTCATCTGCGCGGTGCTGCCCCCGTTCGAACAGCCGAACCGGGTGCTGGTCACCGAGCAGTTCCCCTTGAACCGCAACGGAAAACCGGATCATAAGCGACTCGCGGAACTCGCCGCCGCGCCGTCGCACTGACCACCGCGTACATGTCCACAATGGATACAACAACGGACGCTGTCCTTTACCACAGCGAAAACTCGCCACCGCACGGCCCCACTGACTCCTGAGACAGGTGCACACCATGGACACAACCGCCGACGCCGTCCTGTTCCCCGGCATGGGCCCTGCCCGCGCCGGCGAACTGGGCCGGTTCCTGGTCATCGACCCCCTTGCCCGGCGACGGGTCGCGGTCGCCGACGAGGCGCTCGGCTACCGGCTGGTGGACCGGCTCCGCGAAGCCGGCGACGAGTACACCGAGTACTTGCAGATCGCGTTCGTGCTGGCGTCGCTGGCGCTGGCCGAACGGGCCGAGGCCGAACACGGCCTGACCCCGGTGGTCTGCGGCGGGTCCAGTTTCGGCGAGCGCGCGGCCGTGGTGCGGTCCGGGGCGCTCCCGCTCGCCGAGCTGGTGCGGCTGGTGGCCGGCATCGCGCGCTGTGAACAGGAGTACTTCACCACCCGGCACCAGGACCTCGTGAGCCAGTTCGTGGTGCGGCTACCCGAAGAGTGCCTGCCCGAGCTGCTCGACGGGATGGTGCACGACGTCTCCGGCCGGTTCGACCCGGACGTGCACCTGATCACCCTCGCCGAGGCGGATCTGGACGAGTTCATCCGGCGGGTCCGCGCCGCCGGCGGGTACGCGCTGACCACGATGCGCCCCGCCGCGCACTCACCGAGACTCACCGGGCTGCGGGACCGGCTGGCCGACGAGGTCTTCGGCCGCTATTCCTTCCGGGATCCCGAGCTGCCGGTAGTGTCCGATCAGGACGGTGCGTTGCTGCGCACCGGCGAAGCGGTCGCTTCGCTGCTGCTCGAATCGACGGTCACCATGGTGCGGTTGCCGGAACTGGCCGCCCGCTTCGCCCGGCTCGGCGTCCGCCGCACCCTCGTTCCCGGCCCGGACCATCTGCTGCACCGGTTGCCAGGGCTGGCCGGGCAGACCGAACTGCTGCGCGCGGACGTCAAGGAGGCGCTCAAACCACGACGGCCCCGTCGCCGGGCCACCGCGGTGGCGGCATGACCGGGTGCAGGCGGGCCCAGCGCGTGGCCACGCTGCTGGCCGCCTGCCTCGCCGAGCTGATGGTGGCGGTCGATCTGACCGTGCTGCACCTCGCGATCCCCGCGTTGACCGTCCAGCTCGATGCCTCCACCGAGGCTCTGCTGTGGATCGCGGACATCTACGGCTTCGTGATGGGCGGGCTGCTGATCACGATGGGCAACCTCGGCGACCGGTTCGGACGGCGCCGGGTGCTGCTCGCCGGCGTCACCGTGTTCGCCGCCGCTTCGGTGCTCGCCGCCTACGCACCGACCGCCGGGTTCCTCATCGCCGCACGGGCGCTGCTCGGCGTGGCCGGTTCGGCCGTGCTGCCGTCGGCGACTTCGTTGCTGCGCGCGGTTTTCACCGGCCAGCGCGCCCGCGCGAGAGCGGTCGGCATCAGCTCCGGAGTCTCCGCCGCGGGCTTCGCGATCGGGCCGATCTGCGGCGGGCTCCTGCTCGACCACTTCTGGTGGGGCGCGGTGTTCCTGGTCAACGTCCCGGTGACCCTGCTGATCCTGCTGGCCGCCCGCTTCGTGCCGGAATCACGCACTCCCGGGCGATTGCGGCTCGACCCGCGCAGCGTGCTGCTCTCGGTGGTCGGCATGGTCGCGGTCATCTACGCGCTCAAGGGGGCCTTCCACGCCGGGCCGTCGCATCCGGAGGTCTGGCTCTCCTTCCTGCTCGGGGCGGGTGCCCTGCTGTGGTTCGGCGCCCGCCAGAACCGGCTCGAACAACCGCTGATCGACCTCGGGCTGTTCCGGCGAAGAGCGTTCTCCGCTTCGGTGGGCTCGAACCTCGTCTCGGTGTTCACCATGTCCGCGTTCGCACTGATCAGCAGCCAGTACTTCCAGCTCGTCCTGGGCTGGTCGCCGCTCAAGGCCGGGCTCGGCTTCGTCCCCGGGGCCCTGGCGGCGCTGCTGACGGGCGGACTCCTCGCGGCGATCGCGGTCGAACGGTTCGGCCGCGCCCCGTCCGTCGCCGCCGGGCTCGCCCTGGCCGCGGCGGGCTTCACCCTGTTCGGCTTCGTCCAGCCGCATTCGGTGTATCCCCTGGTGCTCACCGCGCAGGTGGCCTTCGGCGCGGGTGCCGGGCTGACGCTCACCGTCACCGGGGACACCATCCTCGGCACCGTCCCCCGGGACCGGGCGGGCGCCGCTTCGGCCATCTCCGCGACCGCCTACGAACTCGGCGGCGCACTGGGGATCGCGGTCATGGGCAGCGTGGTCTCCCTGGTCTACCGCCAGGAATTGCGCTTGCCCGGCGCGGTCGGACCGGACCTCGCCGAGCACGTGCGGGAATCCTTCGGCGCCACCGCGGCGCTGTCCGGCGGGCTCACGGAACCGGTCGCGGGCGTGGTGCGGGCCGCCGCCTCCGAAGCGTTCGTCGGCGGAATCCGGGTGTGCATGTTCGGCAGCGCGGCGGTGCTGGCCGTGCTGGCCGCGGTCGCGCTGGTGACCCTGCGCACCGTCCCGAAGGTGATCGAGGCGGACCGGCCCGCCGCCACACCGCTCACGACTGATATTCGCCGGTGAGCATGGCCGCGGCCAGCTCAACCCGGGACCGGTACCCGATCCGGGAGAACATCCGGCTCAGCTGCCCCTCGACGCTCTTCTCGCTGGTCCCCAGCACGGTGGCGAGCCGGCGGTTGCTCAGCCCCTCGGCGACCAGGATCGCCAGCAGCCGCTCGTTCTCCGCGGTGGTCTCGGCCCGGCCCGCCAGCACGATCCCGCGGGCCCGGGCGGCCTTGCGCACCCTGGCCCGCCAGAACCAGGCACCGAGTTCGCCGAACAGCTCGTATCCCGCGCCCAGCGACCGTTCGGTGTCGTGGCCCGCGAGTCCCGCGTGGAAGAAGGCCATCGCGCTCTCGTAGCGGCCCGCCCGGTACTCCCCGGCGAGTTCCACCGCGCGCCGAGCGGCCTCGACGTCCTCGAACACCACGGCCCGCGCGAGGAAATGCTGGAGGTGCGCGCGGACGGTGTCCAGTTTCCAGGCCGTGGCCGCCGATCGCGCGGCCCAGTGCGCCGCCTCGGCGGGTTTCCCGCGGCGAACCGCGGATCGGGCCAGTTCCGGCCACAGCTCCTCGGTGCCGAGCAGGTACCCGTGCTCGTCGGCGGTCGCCGCGGCGGCCAGGAGCAGTTCGTCGGCCCGCTGGTCCTCCCCCAGTTTCGCGGCCACGGTGAACTCGGCGTGGTCGATCACATGCGGCAGCTGCAAGTCCCGGCCGTCGGCCGCCAGGTCCTGTGCACGGCGCAGCCTGCCCTGCGCGGCCAGGATCCGGATCGCGCCGCCCACCATCAGCACCCCGGGCAGCGGACGCGCCGCGCTACGCCGCTCCAGCAGCGCGCGATGCGCGATCCGCATCGCCTCCGGCCAGTCCCCGGCCAGGTAGTGCAAGAGGAACCGGTCCGGGCCGGACAGCTGGTCCGCGGTGATCCCGGACCCGGCCATCCGGTCGACCGCGGATTCGCGTTCACCGAGCAGGAGCAGCATGTTGATCTCGAACCGGTGGTGTTCGAGCCAGTACTGCGATCGCCGGGCCGTGAACCGCGGCCCGTCATGGGCCAGCCACTCCCTCAGCCTGGCCGGAACCCCGACGACCACGTCGGCAGCGGTCAGGAAGACCTCCCCGAAATCGGCGGTGATCGGGTCGCCCCGGTGCCAGATCGCGGCCTTGTCCCGGAGCAGCCTGCCCCCCTCGCCCCAGCGCCCCAGCGCCATCAGCGCCAGGGCGCGGTTGACGATCTCCTGTGCCGCACCGCCGGGCAGCGGGGGGCACGCGGACTCGGCGATCTGCCGAAGCTCCTGCTCCTCCCCCGCGGACGCCAGCCAGATCAGGTAGACGACGGACAGGCTGTGGAGCACGCCGGCGGGCAACCCGCGCACCTGGCCGCGCAAGATCCGGCGCACCATGCCGACGGCCTGGCCCACCCGGACGTATCCGGGCGGCGTCCCGCCGAGCGCGACGAGCGCTCTGATCTTCTCCTCCGGCCGCCGGGCCCACTCCGCGGCCGCGCTCAGCCAGCGTTCCGCCCTCGGCTCACCGGCGAGCATGCGCGGCACGCCGTACTCCAGCAGTTCGGCCGCGGCCCGTTCGGTGTCCACCAGCGCCCCGGCTTCGACCAGGCTGTCGAGCAGGAACTCCCGGCCGGACACGGTGATCGTGCCGGCCCAGATCGCCTCCACGGCGATCGCCGAGTACCGGCGCCGCGCGAACGGGCCGAGGGCGCCCAGCAGGCTTGCCCGGACCGCGGGCACCCGGAACCGCCGTCCCCCACCCGCGGCCGGGACCAGGACACGGGCGGCGGCGAGCCGGTCGAGCAGCCGGCGAACCGTGCGCTCGCCCTGCTGCAGGGCCTGCGCGACCAGCGCGGGCGCACCCGGCCCGGCCGGAGCCAGCACGGCCATCGCGGCCGCCACCGCCCGGATCCCGGGCCCGGCCTCCCCGACCGCTCCCACCAGCGGATGGTCCCCCAGGACCACCGAGGACTCCGCCCAGGCGATCCGGTACGCCGTCCGGTCGATCAGCCGCAGCGCCCCAGCCGCCTGATAGGCGTGGACCAGTTCCAGGAGCGCGGCCGGGTTGCCGCGGCTCGCCGTGTGCAGCGCCCGCACCAAATCGGCATCGGGATGCGCGGACACCAGCCCGGCGATCAAGGACTGGGACGCGCTCACCGGCAGCGGCCGGATCAGCCGCAGCCCGGCCCGGCCCTGGGCACGCAGCCGCTCGAAGACGGCGGCCAGCGGGCTCTCGCCGGGCTCCGGGAACCCGCCGGTGATCCGCAGCGTCACCGCAAGCCGCACCTGCCCGTGCGCCAGGCACAGGCGCGAAATCGGTTCCAGCAGCGCCACCGTCGCGTCGTCCAGCCACTGCACGTCGTCCACCAGCACCAGCAGCGGCGCCCGCCGGCGCAGCGCGGCGAACACCGCGGAAGCCAGCCACGCCGTCTCCTCCGGCCGGGCCGGCGACCCGGCCGCGCTGAGCCGGATCAGCGTGGCCAGCACCCGGCGCAGCTGCGGTCCACCGCCCGGCCGATCCGGATCGAGCCCGGACAGTATCCGGAAAAGCGCGCCATAGCGGCATTCCCGGTCGGCTTCGGTGAGCCGGACGGTGCGGACCGTACCGGTCTCCGCCGCGGCGATCCCGGCCAGCACGGTGCTGCGTCCGCTGCCCGGCTCCCCGGCGAACACGGTCAGCGGCCAGGGCACGGAGACGGACGCGACCGCAGGGGCGGCCCGGTCGACGGCTCCCGCTCCGCCCTCCATGGCCCCATTTGATCATGACCCGCCACCTCCCGGCCCCGAATCGAGGGGAAGAGGCAACGACGTTTCCCCCGGCGGTACCGGTTTCGCCCGGATCCTGGACGCGGACCAAGCGGCACTCCATGCTCGGCACAACGGCTAGGGGTGACATGGCAGCCTCATCGATCAGGGATGTGGGGCACGAAGAGGCCGGCATCGTGCTCGAAGGACTGCGCGCCGGTCCCGGTGCGGTGTGGCTGGTGGCCGGACCGGCCGGTTCCGGGCGGACCACACTGCTGGCCACCACCGCCCAGCGGTACCGGCGGGCGGGCACCGCCGCGATCCGGATCTCCGCGGCCGGCGCCCCGCGTGATCCGCTGCGCCGGCTCGCCACCACGCTGCGCACCCTGATCAGCACCGGCGCACTGCCCGGACCGGCCGCCGTGGCGGCCACCGCCCGGCTGCCCGAGCGGCTCGCCGCCGGGTCCGGGGCCGCCCCGCTCGCGGTGGCGCACGACCTGATCACCGCGGTCGCCGGGATCGCCGCCGTCGGGCCGGTCGCGCTGCTGTTCGACGACCTCGACGCGTTCGCGCCGGAGGTCGCCACCGTGCTCGCGCTGCTCGCCGAGGGTGTGCGCGGATCGGGCGTCCTCACGATCTTCACGATCACCGACACCGCGCTGCCCGCCGCGGCGACCCACCGGTTCCGGATCCTCGCCGACGCCACGATCACGCTCCGGGAGCACACCACCGAGGAGATCACCGCCCTGCTTCCGGTCTGGACCACCGGGACCGGGCGGACCCCCACCGATCAGGCACTGGTCGACGCGCTCGTCACCGCGCTCGGCCCGCTGGCGGGCAATCTCGCGACGGTACGCCAGGTCGTCGCCGAACTGCGCGACAGCGGCAGGCTGATCGTGCTGGACGGGCACGTGTGCCTCACCGGCCGGGGACCGATCGCGCTGCCCCGCGGCCATCCGCTGCCCGCCGCGCTGCGACGGCTCGGGCCCGTCGCGGGCCGGCTGGCCACCATGATCGCCGGGCTGGACGAGCACGGCGCCGTCGGGATCGACGACCTGCCCGCGGTGGCGTGGGCACTCCGGCTCGCGCGGACCGAGGCCGGGCAGGCGCTCGACGATCTCGTCCGCCTCGGGGTGCTGCGGATCTCGCCGTCCGGGCGCATCCGGCCCGCGGCTCCCGCGCTCGGGGCCGCCCTGCGGCAACGCCACCGCCCGCGCTGGCGCGGCGCCGTGCACCGGGCCTTCGCCGAACTGCCGGGCGCGCCGCCGTCCGCGGCGTCGACCGGGCGACGGGCCGAGCTGGCCTGGTTCCTCACCGAATCGCCGGACGCGCAGTCCGGCCGCGACCCGGATTTCTTCCTCACGGCGGCGACCGAGGCCGAGGCGACCGATCGGGAACTCGCCTGCCGGTACCGGATCGCGGCCCTGCGGCGGTCGGCGCCCGGCGGGCCGCACTGGGCGTGGCTGATCGGCGAGGTCGTCGAAGCGCACTTCGCGCTGGGCCGGTACCGACGGCTGGCCGGCGAGCTGGGCACGACCGTGGTGCCCCGGCTGCTCGCCGAGATCCAGTACGTGCCCGACAAACTGCTGATGATGGTCACGGTGTGCTGGCTCGCCGTCCTGACCCATGAGGACCGGCACGCCGACCTCGACCGGGCCACACCCCTGCTCACCGAACTCGCCCGCCGGGGACAGCTCCCGGGCGGCGAGATCCTGCCGGACGCGATCCGCCGCGCCGATCCCCGCACCGTGGCGCGGCTGCTGGCCGCGACCGGCCGGGTGGCCGGCCCGCTCGGCACGGGCTGCGCGCTCCTGATCGGCTCTTCGGCGGCCGACAGCCCCCGCCTCCACGCCGCGTGGCTCGACTGGACCGGTTCCCCCCTACCCGCGGAGACGTCCGAAGCCGCGGACCGGCTCGACCGCGCCGGCGCGCTCCGGTCCCTGCTCGGAAAGCGTTACACCCTCCCGAAAAGGGGTCCCGCCGCCGACTACCACCACCTCCTGGCGGCCTACCGGGACGGCGACTGGGATGCCGCGTTGTCCTCGGCTCGCCGGATGGAGAGCGACCGCCGGACCCGCGGCACCCCGGCCTCGCACCCGCTCGCCGCGGTGCTCGCCGCGGAGATCTGCGCGCAGCGCGAGGAACCCGCCCGCGCGCAGGACTGGCTCCGGAATGTCCCGCACACCACCGCGACCGGCTCCTATCTCGCCTGGGTGTGGCTGGGAATCCGTTGGCAGACCGAGGAAACCGACCAGGCTCTGCACCAGGGCCGGCAGGACTACCTCGCACTGCACAACACCGGATGCCTGCCCGGCATGGAACTCCTGCTGTCCCGCCTGATCGCCTACGCGACCCACCTCGGCGACCGCACCACGGCGACCCGGGCACTGGCCGAGCTGATCCCGCTCTCCCGCCGTCGCCGCACCGCCCACGTCCGCGAAGCAACCCTGGTCTTCGGTGGCATGGTCCGCAACGATACTGCCGCACTGACCAACGGCATCCGGATGGCGCGAGCATCTGGCGACACATTCCGCATCGCGCAGGCCTGCCTGGCGATGGGACGGCTCTCTCCGTCGCCCGAAACGTGGCTGCTGAAAGCACACCGGACCCTCAAACGCCTCGGCGCGACCCGCGAGGTGGCCACCGTGACCGCCCTGCTGCGGGCCCGGCAGATCCCGGTCCCGCGGGAGACTCACCCCCGGACCGAACTGGACCGGCTCGACCTGCGGATCGCCGAACTGGTCTCGCGGGGCCACACCAACCGCCAGATCGCCGCCGCCCTGGCCACCAACGAGAAACGCATCGAAGCCCGGCTGACCGCCCTGTTCGAACAGACCGGCTGCGCCGGACGCGTCGATCTGACCGCCGCCTGGCTGCACGGCCGGCTGCAGCCGGGTCCGCGGAAGTCCCGGACGGTCGCGGTCTAAGGCGGATCGTTGCCGGGGGCGGATTGCCGTACGGCGGATCCCGCTGCAGAAGACTGGCAGGTATTGCGCTGCAACGGTTCCTCCACACCCGGCACGACTCGCGCCCGGAACCACCCCCGCCGCCACCGCACTCCAACGTTCCGTGAAGGGACCCTTCACAGACTCTGAGTCCGTGAAGGGTCCCTTCACAGACCCGAAACCGGTCCGGCGCACGCCACGAGGTGGTCGCACACACCTCCGCATCGCCCACTGCCGGGCCCCCGACCAACTTTGCCGACACCCTGGACGCCGAGGCTGTGAAGGGACCCTTCACAGCCCCAAAATCCGTGAAGGCCACCTTCACGGCCGTCCCCGGACCGGACGGCGAGGATCGCCGGCCGGTCTTGTGCTGGGCGGATCAGCTCAGCGCCGGTGCGGGGCACCTGGATCCAGAGCGGAAGTCCTGCCACCACCAGGAAACGGTAGGGATCGGGAGGGGGCCCGCGGTGCCGTCCGAGGGCGTCTCGGCGAAGTGCGTGGGCAGAGAGATGGGGTTGTCCAGGTGGAGATACCGGGCGCACGTGCGGCCCCAGTCGAGGTTCCCACGGATCCATCCGTCCAGTCCGGCCAGGTACCGCCGGAGTGAGGGGCCTGCGGCCGCCGCCACCTCGTCCCGCAGGGTCAGGTAGCGGAGCAGAATGCGGTCTCGTAGGCCCACCGTCCTGCGGACCGCTTCATCCAGTGTGCAGCCGTCGCGGCGCATGAGCAGGTCGAGAACGCGCTGAGGATCGCCGCTTCGGTTGATCTCCTTGTGGTAGGACATGAGGTCGTTGTCGATCGAGACCAGCAGAGACATCATCTCGGTCAGCGCACGCACCTCGGGTCGGCACAGCTCGTCCACCCCGGCTTCGCAGCCGTGCACGACGTCCAGCAGAGAGGCACAGACGTCGAGGCTGCCGCTGAAGATACGCATCGCGACGTAGTCGTTCAGGTCCGGAATGGAACCGCGGGAACGGTGAGATGCCTCCCAGACCTGACTGAACAGGTACATGCGCAACGCCATGACCCACCGTGAGATCTGAGCCGGGCTCGCGAGGGAGTCGAGGGACAGGCGAATATCCCTGAGTCCGGACGTCCATGGGTCGTCGTCGAACATCCGGTCCGGCGCGGGGGTCTCCGCGACGCGCAGCATCCGCGCGGTGACGACCGCCAGATCCTGCGGCCGTCCGCCGAACATGCCTTCGCTGCAGTAGCCGTCATCGAACGAGAACAGCCACATGAGGAAGCGGGTGTACACCCGCAGAGCGTCCTCGGTGCCGCCGGGCGCGACTCTCGCGGCCAGCTCACCCGCCCCACTGGCCGCATTGCGCGCGCGGTGATCGTCGTCGCGGTAGATTCCCAGCCGATCCATCCATTCGACCGCGTCGGCGTGAAGCGCCCGCCACTGTGGATGAATGCCTTCCGGTATGGGGCACCACACCGCCGGTACCTGGATCAGTTCGTAGTCCTCGTCCATTACGCACCCCGGGGTTGCTGTCGTGCCGGCTGAACCGCTCCAGTGCGGGAGGTGGCGATCATCGTCAGTTCGACCGTCCGCTCGATACCAGCGGTGACCGTTCGGCGGGTCGGCCTGTCGGCCACGGCGTGAAAGGTCCAATTCGAACAGAGTGTCGCGAGGTGGATGGTCATCGCGGTGATGGCGAAGGACTCACCGACGCACTGCCTCCGGCCCATCCCGAAGCTGATCATGGCGCCCCGCGGGCGCAGCTTGACCTGCTCGGGAAGCCACCGATCCGGGTCGAACCGCTCCGGATCGGGGTAGAAGCGGGGATCCCGGTTCATGGCGAACGGGCTGAAGATCAGGTCGGTGCCCACGGGAATGGGCACGCCCGCGAACTCCAGGGGCTCCTCGGCACGCCTGGTCAGCAACCACGGAGAGGCGAGACGGGCCGCCTCCATGGCGACCCTGCGGGTGTAGTCCAGCCTCGACAGGTCCTCGGCCTGGACACTGGTCCGGCCGGCCAGGACACGGTCGAGTTCCTCATGGATTCGCTCCTGCACATGGGGGGCGCGGCCGAGCCCGTCGAACGCGAAGTTCATCGCGCCCGTCGTGGTGTCGGTGGCGGCCATCAGCAGTGTCATCACCTCGTCGACCAACTGCTCCTCGGTCATGCCCTGGCCGTTCTCCTCGTCCCGCGCAGCCAGCAGCATGGACACCAGGTCCGCCCGGTTGCCGGTGTCGTCGGCGAAGGAACGGATGATCTCGCGAACCACCTGCTGAATGTCGGCGACTGCGGCGTTGAACCTCCGCGCGGCCCGTGTCGGCACCCAGTCGAGATACACCATGGACGCGATGAGACGGCGGAAAGTGCCGTCCAGCACCTGCGGCAGACACCTCTGGATGGCCTTGACACCATGGTCGCCGATGGCTGAAGAGAACAGCGCCATGGTGTTCGAGCCGATCACCATCGAGCTGATCTCGCGCTCCAGCCTCACCGCCTGGTTGTGTTTCAATTTCGCGGAAGCAGCCTGGGCCTCGGCCGCGACGGACTCGACGTAGCGCTCCATCTGCTTCCGATGGAAGGCCGGCTGGATGAGCCGTCGCTGCCGCATGTGGAAGGCGCCTTCGGAATTGAGCAGGCCGTTGCCCAGCAGCGGGCGGAGCTTGTCGAACAGTAGTCCCTTGGAGATCTTTCCCGCATCGACGGTCAACATTTGCTGAAGGAGTTCTGGATCATTGATGATGTATGCCGGGCGCCTGCCGAGATGAACCCGCACGATGGGCCCGCATGCGCGCTGGGCAGTGAGAAAATCCAGTGGCTTTACGGCGATGGGCACGGCGTGACCGATCAATGGCCACCGACCGGCTGCTTCGACTGCCATATTCGTGGGTCTCCAATCAGGACAAAAGTATGCAGGGCTCCTGAGCTGGCTCGTCTGCTACGGAGTCTCCGCGACCTTGCGCTTGTCCACCTGGGCTGGATGTGGCTCCAGGCGGCACGACGGCTTGTGCGCGCACACCTGCCCGACTGCGGACGGAATCAAGACCGCAGCCGGGAGCCGTCTGATCATTTACTGGGAAGAGGTGGGGAATGTTGATCAGAATGGATCTTCGCCGCATTGCGATGCGAGTGGATGGCTATTACTTCACCTGACCCACCTTCCTTGGGGCCCAGGGCAGGAGACTACGCTATACGTCAACTGGTCACCAAGTTGTCTGCCGGAATTGATCTCCGATATCGGATGATCATGGTGTGCAGGCCGGGGACGAGCGCCCGTCATATGACGAGATTGCCGCTCTGGTTGCTGCCCAGGCGGTGATGATCAATTAGTTAAGGGCGGACAAATACCGCGCTACGCGCCGAGGTCGCCGAGGTGAAACGGCAATGGGGGGGGCAGAACTCGTCGAACTCCTGGACCCACGGCGTTGGCAAAGGTGGATGGTCTTGAGCAGGGGGAGTGGGCGGCGGGTGTTGCGAGCGTAGTGGCGTGGTGGCGTGGTGTGGTGATCGGTCACCGAGAGCAGCGCACCGAACACGCACCACCAGACCCGACCCCCTTGCCCCACGCCACTTCCGCCCCACCCGGCACCACCCCGCACCCACCCCCGCCCCAACGTTCCCGTGAAGGCCACCTTCACAGCCCCAGGGTCCAGGGTGTCGGCAAAGTCGGTGTGGAGGTCCGTGAAGGGTCCCTTCACGGACTCTGAGTCTGTGAAGGGTCCCTTCACAGACCCGAAACCGGTCCGGCGCACGCCACGAGGTGGTCGCACACACACCTCCGCATCGCCCGCTGCCGGGCCCCCGAC
>NZ_QZFV01000092.1:0-60293 GCF_003600245.1 Amycolatopsis panacis | reverse complement strand
GAGGTGTGTGCAACCACCTCGTGGCGTGCGCCGGACCGGTTTCGGGTCTGTGAAGGGACCCTTCACAGACTCAGAGTCCGTGAAGGGTCCCTTCACGGACCTCTACACCGACTTTGCCGGAACCCTGCCGGGGCGTGGGGGAGACTTCTCAGACTCCCATGGGGTGCCAGACCGTCTTGGCCTCGACGTAGCGTCGTATCCGGGAGAGATCCGGTTCGGCGGTCCAGTCGGGTTCGGTGTCCGGAACGGTGAGCACTCGTTTCACGGTGCCGGCCGCCTCTCGCGCGAGCTGGATGCGCTCGTCGGGGGTGGCTCCGGTCGGGTCGAGTGCGTTCACGTCGCCGTGTGAGGCCAGCCAGGGGCCCAGTTCGGCGGCGCGACCGGTGAGGATGTTCGCTACGCCGCCCGGAACGTCCGACGTCGCAAGGACTTCCGACAGGGTGATCGCGGGGAGTGGCCGGTCCGCGCTCGATACGACCACGGCGGTGGATCCGGTGGCCAGTACCGGCGCCAGCACGCTCACCAGCCCCAGCAGCGAGGATTCCTGCGGGGCCAACACGCCCACGACCCCGGTCGGCTCGGGCACGGTGAACGAGAAATACGGCCCGGCGACGGGGTTGGCGGCACCGAGCACCGAAGCGATCTTGTCCGTCCACCCGGCGTACCAGACCCATCGGTCGATCGCTGCGTCCACAAGGGACTCCGCCAGTGGCGCGGACCGGCCTTCGGAAGCGGCGACTTCCGCGATGAATTGAGCACGGCGGCCCTCCAGCACTTCGGCCACCCGGTAGAGCACCTGCCCCCGGTTGTATGCGGTCGCCGAGGACCAACCGGGGATGGCTTTGCGTGCGGCCACCACTGCTTCGCGCAGGTCCTTCCGCGAAGCATGCGCCGCGTTGGCCAGGAACTTGCCCGCCGAATCGGTCACCGGGTAGACCCGGCCGGATTCCGAACGCGGGAACTTGCCACCCACGTAGAGTTTGTAGGTCTTCGCCACGGAAACCCGGGATACTGTCGAGTCAGACACTGAGGTAAGCCTCCAAGCCGGTACGTCCGCCTTCCCTGCCGAACCCGGACTCCTGGTAGCCGCCGAACGGTGCGGCTGGATCGAAGCGGTTGAAGGTGTTGGCCCAGACGACTCCCGCCCGGAGCCGGTTCGCCATCCACAGGCTGCGGGAACCCTTTTCGGTCCAGATCCCGGCGGACAAGCCGTACGGGGTGTTGTTCGCCTTGGTGACCGCTTCCTCCGGGGTACGGAAGCTGAGTACCGAGAGCACCGGCCCGAAGATCTCCTCGCGGGCGATCCGCATCGACTGGTGTACGTCGGAGAACACCGTGGGGGCGAAGAAGAACCCGCGATCGGGCACCGGGCACGGGCTGGTCCAGCGCTGCGCTCCTTCGGCATCGCCGGACTCGACCAGGCCGCGGATCTTGGCCAGCTGCTCGGCCGAATTGATCGCGCCGAGATCGGTGTTCTTGTCGAGCGGATCACCCAGCCGCAGTGTGGAAACGCGGTAGCGCAGCTTGTCCAGCACCTCCTCGGCGACGGACTCCTGCACCAGCAGCCGTGATCCGGCGCAGCACACGTGGCCCTGGTTGAAGAAGATCCCGTTGACGATCCCCTCCACGGCCTGATCCAGCGGGGCGTCGTCGAACACCACGTTCGCCGCCTTGCCGCCCAGCTCGAGAGTGAGCCTTTTGCGCGTGCCCGCGACGGTGCGCTGAATCAGCTTGCCGACTTCGGTGGAACCGGTGAACGCGATCTTGTCCACGTCCGGATGCTCCACAATGGACGCACCGATGTCACCCGCGCCCGGCAGGATGTTCACCACCCCGGGCGGCAGCTCGGCCTGCTGGCAGATCTCCGCGAACACGAGTGCGGTGAGCGGGGTCGTCTCGGCGGGCTTGAGCACCACGGTGTTGCCGGTGGCCAGTGCCGGGGCGATCTTCCACGCCAGCATCAGCAGCGGGAAGTTCCACGGGATGACCTGGCCGGCCACTCCGAGCGGTTTCGGATCCGGACCGTAGCCGGCATAGCCGAGCTTGTCGGCCCATCCGGCGTGGTAGAAGAAGTGCGCCGCGGCGGTGGGCACGTCCGAATCACGCGATTCCTTGATCGGCTTGCCGTTGTCCAGCGTCTCCAGCACGGCGAGCTCGCGGGAGCGTTCCTGGATCAACCGGGCGATGCGGAAGAGGTACTTCGCCCGCTCCGCGCCCGGCATTCTGGACCAGACGGTGTCGTAGGCGTGGCGGGCCGCCCGCACCGCACTGTCCACATCGGACTTCGAGGCGGTGCCGACCTCCGCGAGGATCTCCTCGGTGGCCGGGTTGATCGTCTTGAGCGGTTCCCCGCCGCCATCCACGAATTCGCCGTTCACGAACGGCTTGTACTGGTCTTTGAGGTTGGCGATGGCGCGTGATTCCGGTGCCGGCGCGTAGTCGAAGATGCCCATGTCAGTCCACCGTCACGTAGTCGGGGCCGCTGTAGTGGCCGTCCACCTGGGTGCGGCGCTGCAGCAGCAGATCGTTGAGCAGGCTCGACGCGCCGAACCGGAACAGGTCCGGGGTGAGCCACTGCTCGCCGGCCACCTCGTGCACCGCCACGAGGTACTTGATCGCGTCCTTGGTGGTCCGGATGCCGCCCGCGGGCTTCACCCCGCGCAGCTGCCCGGTCCGCGTGAACCAGTCGTGCACCGCCTGCAGCATTACGTGCGTGACCGGCAGTGTGGCGGCGGGCGACACCTTGCCGGTCGAGGTCTTGATGAAATCGCCGCCGGCGAGCAGTGCGAGCCACGAGGCGCGGCGCACGTTGTCGTAGGTGGCCAGCTCTCCGGTTTCGAGGATCACCTTGAGGTGGGCTCCGCCGCAGGCCGCCTTGATCGCGCGGATCTCCTCGAACACGTCCAGGTAGCGGCCTTCGAGGAATGCGCCACGGTCGATCACCATGTCGACTTCGTGCGCGCCGGCCTGCACCGCGAGCGCGGTGTCGGCCAGCTTCACCTCACGACTCGTGCGGCCCGAGGGGAAACCGGTGGCCACGCTCGCCACGCGCACCGAGCTGCCCGCGAGTGCTTCGACCGCCGTCTCCACCAGGTCCGGGTACACGCAGACCGCCGCCACCCGCGGGCAGTCCTGCCGCTCGGGGTCGGGCCGCAGCGCTTTCGCCGCGAGTGCCCGGACTTTTCCCCGGGTGTCGGCGCCTTCGAGCGTGGTCAGGTCGACCATCGAGATGGCGGTGTCGATCGCCCATCGCTTGGCCTCCTTCTTGATGCTCCGGGTCCCGAGCCCCGCCGCGCGTTGCTCGACACCTACCTGGTCGACGCCGGGCAGCCCGTGCAGGAACCGCCGCAGGCTCGCATCGTCGCGAGTCACGTCCGCCAGCGCGGCCGGGGTGTCCGGCGCTGCTGACGGGCTGGTGGTAGCTGTCATACCGCTGAGTGTAGGTCCGCCACGGGTCGTGCTGGGTCACTCACCGGAATCTGTGGATGACTGAGCGGTGACAGCCGAGTTGTCCACAGATCTGCTCCGGAGCCCCCGCAGTGTCCCTGCGCGGTGGTAGACCGGAGACATCGAAGTGCAAGGCGGAACGGCCGGTTCCAGGTCCTCGACCGAATCCGGGTGCGGCACACAGAACTCGTTCCTTCTTGAAGTCTTGCGGTGGAAGGGCCATCGCTACCGCCCGTCGTCCGTACTGGGCCGTCCAGGGCAAAGATCGCGTCCGAATGGTGTGGGCAGCAGCCGTCCGCAGAGAGGGGATTGGGGACATGAACGACACCGAGATCGTGGGAAGTCCGCCGACCGGCGCCGAGGGGCTGCCAAGTGCGGCAGGTCGCCTCGTCGGTGGGCGAATGCGGCGTTGGGTACGTCGGCTCTTGACGGTGTGCTGCCGGTCGTGGCGGGGAAGCGGGGCCGGCGCGACCGGCTCAGGACTCGATTTGCGGAGCGTTCCTCGGTCGGGCCGGCTTCCGGTAGACGACCACGCCGCCCCAGAAGCCGATTCCATTGATCGTCACCGTCGGAGCAGTGGGCGGCGCCGGGGGCGCATCCGACTTGTCCTCCAGCAGGAAGCCGCCCATCAAGCCGATTCCGGTGACATTCACGTTGATGTCGTCCGGCACGGTGATCTCGATTCCGCCCATGATCGCGATGGCGGTGATCGTGCACTGCTTGTCCGCGAACCGGGCGCTGCGCAAGTCGATCTCCGTGCCGCCCCAGAACGCGAAGCTGGTGTGCTGCTGCGGCAGCACCCAGCTGCCCTTGCGGGCGGCCCCGGACATGATCCCGACGGACAGGCTCGACCCCGGGTGCCCGCCCACCCGGTTGTCCGGCAGCCCGAGTGCCCGGCCGGTGGCCGACTGCAGGGCGGCCGGCGGGGCGGCCTCGGCGCCGCCGCCGGGCAGGTCGGCGGTCACCGGCTTGAGGTCGCCGAACGTCTTCGCCGCGTAGACGACGGAAAGCCGTTCCTCGAGCTCGTTGATCGTGATGCGGCCTTCGGACAGGGCCTGGTGCAGGACCTGCGCGACCTGTTCCCGGTCGGCGTCCGAAATCCGCATCTGTTCCGGGCCAGGAATGGCTGGGTCTTCACTCACCCGGGGCAGCCTAGCCCGATCGGTGGCGCTCTGGGGTCCATCGAACGACGGATAGGGGGCAAAATGGGGCGATGTCGTCCTCTCCGGCACAGTCTCTTGCGCTACCCGGTGGCGCCGAGGTGCGCCCGCGCGGTCTCGGGCGGCCGCGCCCGGTCGGTCCCGAGCCGGAATTCGGCCTGTATCTCGGTTCCCACCGACTCCGCGCGAGGCACGACGCGACGCTCACCTGGAACCGCGAGTGGATTCACTGGCCCGATTTCCTGCTACCGCTGGACTGGGTGGGCGCTAAGCGCGACATCGAGGCACTGCACGCGCGCGCCGCCGCGGGCGAGGTGGTGGAGCTTGCCTGCCACGGTGGGGTTGGTCGCACCGGCACGGTATTGGCCTGTCTGGCTACGCTTGACGGCCTGGAGCCCGACGAAGCTGTCTCGTGGGTGCGTGCGCACTACCACCGGCGCGCTGTCGAGACTTACTGGCAACGTCGGTGGGTCCGCTGGTTCGCGAAGCGCGGTTCGGCGCGTTGCGCCGTAGGTGGCGAGTGACGGCGCTGGCGCTGGGTGCCAGCTAAGTTGTCCGGCATGGACGTGCACGTTGTCGATCACCCGCTGGCCAAAGCCCGGCTTTCCACAATGCGTGACGCTCGGACGGACAGCGCGGCGTTCCGGGCAGCGTTGCACGAGCTGACCGTGATGCTGGTGTATGAGGCCACACGGGACACTCCGGTGCGGACCGAGCGCATCCACACGCCGGTTGCCCGGACCGAGGGCTATCGGCTGGCCAGCCCGCCGTTGCTGGTTCCGGTGCTGCGGGCCGGTCTCGGCATGGCCGACCAGGCGCACACACTGATCCCCGACGCGCAGATGGGGTTCGTCGGCCTCGCGAGGGACGAAGAGACGCTCAAGCCGACCCCGTATCTCGAATCGCTGCCCGAGACGCTCGACGACCGGCCGGTGCTGGTGCTCGATCCGATGCTGGCCACCGGTGGGTCCATGGAGTACACGATCCGGCTGCTCACCGGGCGGGGTGCCACCGACGTCACCGCGATCTGTGCGCTGGCTGCGCCGGAAGGGCTCGCGCACCTGGAAGGGACCGGTTTGCCGGTGCGGGTGGTCACCGCGAGCATCGACGAGCGGCTCAACGACTCCGGGTTCATCGTGCCCGGTCTCGGCGACGCCGGGGACCGGCAGTACGGAGCGGTCTGAGTTCGTCGGGAGCGGTCGTGTCCGCGTGCCGGGGTGTGGGTCTCGGGGTCGGTGCCGGCGTGCCTGTTCGTCAGTGCGGGAGAGGGGTGCTGGAGGTGTCCGATGCGGGGCGAAGCCAGCCGAAAGCGTGGGCGCGCAACGCTTTCTCGTACCAACCGGGCAAGTCGAACCCCGAAGGGAGGGTGCCGGACATCTCCAGGGACACCAGACCGTGGACGAGGCCCCATGAGCTGACCATGATCACCTCGGGGGCTACGTCGGCGAACTGTCCCGAGGACACTCCGTCGCGGGCAACCCTCGCCAAGGGTTCCAGTGTGGCTCGGGCGAGTTTCTCGGCCTCGGCGTTCGGTTCGAAGCCGGGGACCGAGCGGGTGAACATGATCGCGTAGAGATGCGGGTCGGCGAGTGCGCTCTCCCGGTAGGCGATGCCGAGCCGCACCAGGTCCGATGCGGCGTCGCCGGTGTGGGGGACGGCGGCCAGCCGGGTCCCGAACCGGCGGAAGCCTTCCGCGTACAGCGCGTTGACCAGGTCCGGCTTGCTCCCGAAGAGCGAGTAGACCGCGGTGGTCGACGTACCTGCGTCGGCGGCGAGTTTCCGCAAGGAGAGGGCCTTGGGACCGTCGCTGGAGATCAGTTCGCCCGCCCGGTCGAGCAGCTTCAGCCGGAGTGTTTCGTCGTGCGTGCGAGGGCGAGGCATGGGCCGAGCGTAATGCAACGTTGTTATAAAACGCGAGGACGAGGCGAATGCGATAGGCGAGGAGGAAGAGGAGGAAGGGGCGCGGCGGGCTTCACCCGGTGTGGCGGGACGCGTGATCGGGAGTTGACCTGGAGTGCACTCCAGGTCGTACTGTCGAGCGCATGAGCTACTCGATAGCGGAAGCCGCACGACGTAGCGGCTTGTCGATCGACACCCTGCGGTACTACGAGCGGATCAAGCTGCTCGATCCGCCGGCCCGGGACTCCGCCGGACGGCGGGCGTATTCCGAGGACGATCTCACCTGGCTTGGGTTCCTCACCAAACTCCGGCTCACCGGCATGCCGATCAAGAGCATGCGCGAGTACGCCTCGCTGCGTGGCCACGGCGTCTCGAGCGCCGGGCGGCGCAAGGCGATCCTGGTCGAGCAGCGCCAGTCGGTGGCGGAGCGGATCGCCGAGTTGCAGGGGTGTCTCGACATCCTGGACTACAAGATCGGCAACTACGACCAGATCGAGCGCAAGACCTTCGGCAAGGCGTCGGCGTTGGAGGAGATTTCCGCGTGATCGGTACGAGGAAACTCGGCAATCTGGAGGTCGGCGCGCAGGGCCTTGGTTGCATGGGCATGAGCCACGCCTACGGCGTGCGCGACAACGACGACGAATCGATCGCCACCGTGCGCCGGGCGCTGGAGCTGGGGGTCACCCTGCTCGACACGGCCAACGTGTACGGCGCGGGCGAGAACGAGAAGCTGGTCGGCCGCGCGATCACCGGCCGTCGCGACGAGCTGGTCCTGGCGACGAAGTTCGGCATCGTCTGGACCGGTGGCGAGATGACCGCCCGTGGCGATGCGGCCTATGTGAAGCAGTGCTGTGAAGAGTCGCTGCGACGGCTCGGGGTCGACCACATCGACCTCTACTACCAGCACCGGGTCGACCCGGACGTGCCGATCGAGGAGACCTGGGGCGCGCTCGCCGAACTGGTGCAGGCCGGAAAGATCCGGTACGCGGGCATTTCCGAGGCCGGCGCCGGCACGATCCGGCGCGCGCACGCGGTGCACCCGGTCTCCGCGCTGCAGAGCGAGTGGTCCCTGTGGACGCGCGGGATCGAGGACGAGATCCTCGGCGTGTGCCGGGAGCTGGGTATCGGGCTGGTGCCGTTCTCGCCGCTCGGCCGCGGGCTCCTCACCGGCTCGGTCACCTCGTCGAAGGACCTGCCGGAGGACGACATGCGCCGCGGCATGCCCCGTTTCGCCGACGGTAACTTGGAGCGGAACCTCGCGATCGTGGACGCGCTTCGGCAGCTCGCCGCGGAAAAGGGCGCGACCGCGGGGCAGCTCGCACTGGCCTGGGTGCAGGCGAAGGGTGCCGACGTCGTCCCGATCCCGGGTACGAAACGGCGGAAGTACCTGGAGGAGAACGTCGCGGCCGTGGGGCTGGAACTGTCCGAAAAGGACATCGCGGCCATCGAACAGGCGGCTGGCCGGGATGCGGTCGCGGGTGCTCGTTACCCGGAAAGGCTTGCCCGGGCAGTCGGGAAGTAGCCGGAGGGGGCTGGCCGTAGCCGGGGGGTCACTGTGCTCCGGCTGCGGTTGGCGCCCTGGCAACAGCGTGGGCGTGGTGAAGCTGCTCGCCTGTTGTCGCGCGGCGTAGTGATGCTCGCGTGGGTCGAGCTGCGGAGTGTGTCCTTATAGGACTGTCAATTTTGCTGTCCTGCAAAGGTTTGAAGCGAGGCCGGGCGTCGCTGGGATGGTTGCGAGCGTGTGGGCAGGTGCCAGTTTGGTGGCGCGCGGGAGTGCCTGTAGCGGCTCCGCGTGGCCGGTCCGGTCGGGTGTGGCTCGGCTGATGGGGTAGCCGGGTTGAAACGGCCCGGGTCGGGGGCCCTGGAGCCCGGTGAGGGTGAGTTCTTCGCCGGGCCTCGGCGGCACGGGCTCGTGTCGGGGCGGCACAAGTTTCGTGACACCGTTTTAAAACGCTGTTACCGTAGCTGGAGTCAGCCCGAGGAGGCGAACCATGCACGGTCCGATCCAGTTGTTCACTGTTATCGCGCTCGTTTCGTTGCCCACCGTGATGTATGGCGGGTACGTCCTGAGCGGAGTACTGCGGCGAGGGCAGTTCACCGAACGGCAGCGGGGGCTGTTCCGGGCCGGGCACGCGCATGCGGGGGTGCTGCTCGTCCTGGTACTGGCCGCGTTGCAGGTGCTTTCCCGTGGGGGACTGACCGGCGGTGTGCAGTGGCTGGTCTGCTTCCTGCTGCTGTTCGGGGTGCTCGCGCAGTCCGGAGGGTTCTTCCTGGCGATGGCGCGGACGCGGCTCGGGATGGGGGTCACCACCGGGGGCGCGGTGCTGCTGGGGGCGGCCATGCTGATCACCGCCTACGGGGTCGCGTTCCCCTGAGAAAAAGGCGTGGGGCGGGTCGTTAAGCTTGGTGACGTGCCTGAATACCTGTCGACCGCGCCTGTCAAGGGGACTCGAGACTTCCTCCCCGCCGAAATGTCCGTCCGTACGCAGGTGTTCGGCCATCTCTACGAAGTCCTCGAGCGCTATGGCTTCCTTCGCTACGACGGTCCGGTGCTCGAACCCGCCGAGATCTACGAGCGGAAGTCCGGCCAGGAGATCGCCGATCAGCAGCTCTACACGCTGACCACGCGGGGCGGCGAGCGCCTGGCGTTGCGCCCGGAGATGACCCCGTCGGTGGCCCGGATGATCGCCGGGCACGCGAAGTCGCTGTCCTTCCCGGTGCGCTGGTACAGCCACCCCAACTGCCACCGCTACGAACGCCCGCAGCGTGGCCGGGTGCGCGAGCACTGGCAGATCAACGCGGACATCTTCGGTTCGGAGAGCGCGAACTGCGAGATCGAGATGTTCGAGCTGATCCACGACCTGATGGGTGCGCTCGGGGCGTCGCCGGACCTGTTCGCGGTGCGGGTCAACGACCGGAACCTGCTCTCCTCCGCGCTGACCGACGTGGCCGGGGTCGCCCCGGAACTGCTGCCGCAGGTGTTCGCGCTCGTCGACCGCTGGGAGAAGACGCCGGTCGAGGATCTCGCCGCGGCCGGGGCGGAGATCGGCTTGGCGGACAAGGAGTTCGAGAAGCTGTCCGAGACGCTCGGCGCCGGTGCCGCGCTGCTGGACGAGCTGCCTGCCGAGGTCAAGGCCGAGTCGAACCTGGTGAAGGTGCTCTCCAGCAGCGCCGCGAGCCTGGTCCGCTACGAGCCGCTGATCGTGCGCGGGCTGGCCTACTACACGTCGACCGTGTTCGAGGTCTTCGACACTTCGCCGAAGAACCGCCGCGCGCTGTTCGGCGGTGGTCGCTACGCGGACCTCGCGTCGTTGTTCACCAAGGAGCGGATCCCCGGTATCGGTTTCGGCATGGGTGACGTCACCCTGATCGACTTCCTCGACACGCACGGTCTCACGCCGCAGCCGCGCAACGAGGTCGACGTGATGGTGATTCCGGTGGCCGAGGAGCTGGCCGACCCGGCCCGCGAGGTCGCCGCGTCGCTGCGGAAGGCCGGGCTGCGCACGTCGACCCCGCTCGAACTGCGCAAGCTCGGCAAGGAGCTGACCCGCGCGGACAAGGCGGGCGCCGCCGCCGTGGTGATCGTCGGCGAGGAGGACTGGGCCGCGGGTGCGGTGACCGTCCGCAGCCTGGCGACGCGGGAGCAACGGCAGGTCCCGCTCGCCGAGGTGGCGGCCGCGGTGAACGGGCTGATCAGCCCATCCTGACGGTGGTTCGGCCGGACGGCACCCGGCCGGTGTAACCGCCGTTCGTGGAGCTGCTGCGTCGGACGGGCCGGTCAACCCCGTCACGACGGCGGCCAGGGGTTCGGCGTTGTGAGAGCAGCGCCGGGTGCCGCTCGCCAGGTGACTGCTGCCGTCGATGGGTTGATCTTGTCTCGATCGTGGTCCAGCCGGCCAGCGCTGGTAAGGGTGCCGCGTGTGGAAAAGACTGCCGTGAGAGGCGGGTTGATCGACCCACTGTGACGGCGGCTCAGCCGGACGGGGGAACTCGTCGCGATCCGGCTCGACGGCAGTACCTGTCCGGCAGCGTCGGTGCCGATGGACCGGTCTTGATCATGGTCAGGTCGGGGTAGCAATTCGGCGGCAGGCACAGCAGCACGCGGAAAACATCCGCAGCCGACAGGCGGGTCACCCTGTTCGCCCGAGAGCCCACGAAGCCAGCAGTTCGGCCACCCGAGCCGGGTGGCTGGCGAACGGTGAATGCCCGGCCCCCGGCAGCACAGCCACCCGAGCGCCGGCCGCCCGGTAGCGGGCGGCAGTCGAAACAGGGTCGTACAGCCGGTCCCGGCTGCCGAGGATCACCAGTGTGGGTACGCGAAGTTGCTCGTCGAGCGGACGTTCGGCGAGCTGTTGCCGTCGTTCCGTCAGGACGACGCGGGCCATTTGCGGGCTGGTGGCGGCGAAGTCGGCACGTGTCCGGTGCAAGGAGGTTCGACGCAAGGCGCTTGCGACGACCGGTGAGGCGGCCAGCGACCGGAGGGCCGTGCTTACCCCTGGAGCGGCGAGAAGTCCGTGTCCGGGCGGGAAAGTGGCGTGCCGGTAGTCCGGTGCCTGTCCGATGAGGACAGTTCGGGTGACGGCGCTCGTGCGGGCTGCCAGTTCAAGTACCACGTCTGCGCCGAACGAATGTCCGACGGCGGTCAGTTCGGGAAAATCGTGTACGGCGTTCGCGAGTGCGTGGGCTTGGGAACGGGCGTCGAGGCCGGTGTGCCCGCCGGTCCGGCCGTGGCCGCGCAGGTCCGCGCGGATCAGCCGGAACCGGTCGGACAGTAGCTCGGCGACCTGGTCGTACCCGCGCAGGGAACCGCAGAAGCCGTGCACCAGAAGCAACGCCGGGGCGTCCTTGGGACCTTCGACGAGGACGTTCACTCCTTCGCCATGGCGCGGCCGGCGGCTCGGCCGGAGAAGATGCAGCCGCCGAGGAAGCTGCCTTCGAGTGCGTTGTAGCCATGTACGCCGCCGCCACCGAATCCGGCGACCTCTCCTGCTGCGTACAGGCCTGGCAGCGGCGTACCGTCCGTACGCAGCGCGCGGGAGTCCAGATCGGTTTGTATACCGCCCAAGGTCTTGCGGGTCAGGATGTTCAGCCGCACCGCGATCAGCGGGCCGTGTGCCGGGTCCAGGATGCGGTGGGGTTTCACGACGCGCGCGACGCGGTCGCCGACGAATCGGCGGGCGTTCGCGACGGCCATCAGCTGCAGGTCCTTCGAGTACGGGTTGCCCACCTCCATATCGCGGGCCACGATCTGCCGGGTCAGCTCCGCCGGGTCCAGGATGGGGCCGCGGGAGAGCTTGTTCATGCCCTCGACCAGCGCGGGGACGTTGTCGGCCACCACGAAATCCACGCCGTGGCGTTTGAACGCGTCGACCGGTCCGGGCGCGCCCTTCGCCGCGCGGCTCGCCAGCGTCCGGCGCAGGCTCTTTCCGGTGATGTCCGGGTTCTGCTCGGACCCGGACAGCATGAACTCCTTCTCCAGGATGGTCTGGGTGAGCACGAACCACGAATAGTCGTACCCGGTCGACAGGATCGTCTTGAGTGTGCGGTTCGTGTCGAAGCCGGGGAAGTCCGGGGCGGGCAGCCGGGCGCCGGTCGCGTCGAACCACAGCGAGGACGGGCCGGGGATGATCCGGATGGCGTGGTCCGGCCAGATCGGGTCCCAGTTGTGCAGGCCCTCGGTGTAGTGCCACATCCGATCGCGGTTGACCACGCGCGCGCCCGCGCTCTCGCTGATGCCGATCATCCGGCCGTCCACGTGGGCGGGCACGCCGGGGATCATGGTCCGCGGCACCGGACCCAGCCGTTCGACCGGCCAGTTGCGCCGGACCAGCTCGTGGTTGTGGCCGATCCCGCCGGAGGACACCAGGACGGCCTTCGCGCGGAATTCGAAATCGCCCGCCTTCTCCCGCGACGACTTGACGCCGCGGGGCTGATCGCTGGGTACCAGCACGGTGCCGCGTACGCCGGTCACCACCTCGTCCTCGATCACCAGCTCGTCGACCTGGTGGCGGAAGGCGAACTGCACGAGGCCGCGGCGTTCCCCGTCCAGCACCGGTTCCGCGAACACACGCACCACTTCAGGGCCGGTTCCCCAGGTGAGGTGGAACCGCGGCACCGAGTTGCCGTGCCCGCCCGCCATCCCGCCGCCGCGCTCGGCCCAGCCGACCATCGGGGTGACGCGCAGCCCGAGGTCGTACAGGTACTGGCGCTTCTCCGTGGCCGCGAACCGTACGTACGCCTCCGCCCAGCGGCGTGCCCACGAGTCCTCGTCGTCGCGGTCGAAACCGGCCGAATCGAGCCAGTCGCGCAATGCCAGCCCGTGGGAGTCCTTGATACCGAGCCGACGCTGCTCCGGGCTGTCCACGAAAAACAGCCCGCCCAGCGACCAGAACGCCTGCCCGCCGAGGTTGGCCCGGTTCTCCTGGTCCAGCACGAGCACCCGGCGCCCGGCCCGGACCAGCTCGTGGGTGGCGACGAGGCCGGCCAGACCCGCGCCGACCACGATCACGTCGGGTTCGAACGTCATTCCCGGTCTCCTTCGCTGTAGGCCGTGAGCACGTGCATGGCGAGTTCGGCGCGCCGTTGCCGGATGCGCGGATTGTCCGGTTCCATCAGGCATTGCACCATGGTCCCGTCGTGCACCGCGATGAGCGCCTGGCCGAGCGCGACCCGGTCCGGCACCGTACGGCCGATCCGGGCGAGCAGCCCTTCGAGAAACGGCATCAGCGCGCCGGCGATCGCCTCCTCGCGGGCGGTCATCACCTGGCGCAGCGTGGGATGGCGCAGGGCATGGGTGGTGAACTCGGCGCTCACGCGGTACCAGACATCGTCCATCGGGATCGCCGGCAGCAGGTACTCGACCACGTCCCGGACGGTGCGCACCCCCTGGGCCTCGGTGCGTTCGAAGGCGGTGCGCAGCCCGGCGATCAGCTCGGCCGAACGGCGTTCCCACATGGCCAGGAACAGCTCGTCGAGGGAGGCGAAATTGGAGTAGAAGGCGCCCCGCGTGTATCCCGCGCGCTCGCACACTTGCTCCACTGTGGACCGTCCGAAGCCCTCCTCGGCGAATACCAGGAGTGCTGCTTCGAGCAGCCGGCGGCGGGTCTCGGCACGACGGCGCGGTACCCGGCCGGCGGTCGGTGCCGGCATCACGTGACTCCCCATTTCAATACTTTTCTGTACTGGATACACCCGTGTATCGAGTGCGCGCAAGGCATCGGCGGGGAATTCGGATGTCTTTCCGGAATTTCCGGGCTCGGCCGCTCGTCATGATCGACACTTTGTAGTACTCTGGCATCAGTCAAGGTTGAACGCCTCGCAGCGATCCCTTGACCAGGCCTGTTGCCGGAGGTCGACCCCCAGGGCTTCCGGTGACAGGCCCCTTTACTTTTCCGGGCTCGGTCGATTTCCGGCGGCTCCACGGTTGTTGCTCATGTGAGCGGGCTGAGGCTTCACATGAAGGAGGCTCACATGAGGGTCGCCGCGAGGGTGCCGCCCAATTCGGTGAGTGCCGCCAGTTCGGCTTTGCCCGGTTCGCCGGTGATCAGGACCGGATCGGCCACGCGCTGCCAGCCCAGCCCGGTGGTGATGGCGTCGAGCTGGCGGACGGTGCCCGAAGTGTCGTTGTTGCCGTGCACGTAGGCACCGAACGGCCGGCCCTGGGTCGCGTCGAGGCACGGGTAGTAGATGGTGTCGAAGAAATGCTTCAGTGCGCCGCTCATACTGCCGAGGTTCGCCGGGGTGCCCAGCAGGTAGCCGTCCGCGGCCAGCACGTCGGCAGCCGTCGCGCCGAGCGCGGGCCGCCGCACGACGTCCACGCCCTCGATGTCCGGGTGCTTCGCCCCGGCCAGCGCGGCCTCGAACATCGCCTGCATGGCGGGCGACGGCGTGTGGTGCACGATCAGCAGCGTTGGCATGTCCGCAGCCTGCCATTGGTTGCAGGGCAGCGCATCCGTCACCGCAGGAGGGCGGTGATCTCCTGCCGGACGGCGTCGAGCAGCGCCCCGGCCCGGTCGCGGGCCTCGGCCAGTTCGTCCCGGACCGGCGTGACCACCTGCAGGTACGCCTTGAGCTTCGGTTCGGTGCCCGAGGGCCGGACGACCACCCGCACGCCGTCTCCCTGCAGCCGGATGACGTCCGCGTCCGGGAGGAGGTCCTCCAGTGTCACGGGGACACTGCCGAGGGTGGTCGGCGGGTCGGTGCGCACTGCGGTCATCAGCCGGCCGCGGACGGCCAGATCGGTGACCCGCAAGGAAACCTGGTCGGTGAGGTGCACGCCGTGCCGGCGGGCGATGTCGTCGAGGACGTCCAGCGGGGTGCGGCCCTCGGCCTTGAGGCCGGCTGTCAGTCCGGCGGCCACGACGGCGGCCGCGACGGCGTCCTTGTCCCGTACGAAACCGGGGTTCACGCACAGCCCGAGTGCCTCTTCGTAGGCGAAGATCAGCCCTTCGCCCGCCCGGACCAGCCATTTGAACCCGGTCAGCGTCTCGGCGTACCGGGCGCCGCGCTCCTTCGCCAGCTCGCCGAGCAGCGAGGAGGACACGATGGTGGTGGCGACCAGTGGATCTGTACTGTCCGTTGTGGACAGTAGATGCGCGCCGAGCAGGACGCCGGTCTCGTCGCCGCGCAGCATCCGCCATTCCCCGCCCGGGGTGCGCACGCCGAGTGCGCACCGGTCCGCGTCCGGGTCCAGCGCCACCGCCAGGTCTGCGTCCACTGTGGACGCCAGAGTCAGCAGCAGGTCGGTGGCGCCGGGTTCCTCCGGGTTCGGGAACGATACGGTCGGGAAATCGGCGTCCGGTTCGGCTTGCTCGGTAACCAGATGCAGGTCCGTGAAGCCGGCCTGATGCAGCGCCGCGCGCAGCGTTTCCGCGCCGACGCCGTGCAGCGCGGTGGCTGCGATCCGCAGGCTCCGCGTGGCGCCAGGGGAAAGCGCGGCCACTTCGTCCAGGTATGCCGCACGCGGGTCGACGATTTCCGCACCTGCGGCGCGTGGCACGTCCGCCGCGGCGGGGGCCGCCTGAATGGCCTGCTCGATCTCGCCGTCCGACGGGGGCACGATCTGGCCGCCGGTCTCGTCGTAGAGCTTGTACCCGTTGTCCGCAGGCGGATTGTGCGACGCGGTGATCTGAATCCCGGCCACCGCTTGGTAGTGCAGCACGGCATAGGCCAGCAACGGCGTCGGTAGCGGCTTCGGCAGGACTTTTACCACGAATCCGGCAGCGGTGAGCACTTCCGCTGCCGCGGTGGCGAAGTCCTCCGAACCGTGCCGGGCATCGCGGCCGAGCACGACCACCCCTCCCGCGTGTCCGTGAGCGGTCAGCCAGGCGGCGACGCCGGCGGTGGTCCGTGTGACCACCGCGACGTTCATGCCGTTCGGCCCCGCCCGTACCGGTCCGCGCAGGCCCGCGGTGCCGAACTCCAGCGGCCCGGCCATCCGGTCGGCGAGTTCCCCGGCCGCCCCGGGCTCCTGGTCGGCCGCGCGGGCCAGGATCTTCGCCAGCTCCGCGCGGGAGGCGGGATCCGGATCGCCGTCGATCCAGCGTTCGGCAGCGGCTCGCAGCTCGGCGGGAAGTGTGTTCGGCACCGGCTCAGCCTAACGGCGGAGAACCTGATCTTCGGGGTGTGTTTTCGCTAGGCTCGAAGAATGCGATTGCTTTTCACCTCATTGGCCTCACCAGGGCACCTCTACCCGCTGCTGCCGCTCGCAGTCGCCGCCCGCGACGCCGGGCACGAAGTCGTTTTCGCGACGGCTGACGAGTTCCACCCGACGCTGGGCAGCGCTGGCCTCGAAGCCGCTTCGGCTGGGATCAGCCTCCAGGACGCGGTCCAGCGGGCCTTCGCCAGCGAAAACCGGACCCAGGGCGAGGTCCCGCTGGAGGAGATGGGTGTGGCGATCGGCCGGATGTTCGGCCAGGTGCTGCCGGAGCTGTTCATGGCCGACCTGGTGCCGCTGATCGAGCAGCGTCGTCCGGATCTCGTGGTGTACGAGATCTCCAACGCGGGCGGGTTGTTCGCCGCGCACACCACCGGGGTGCCGGCCATCTGTCATGGCTACGGCAGGGTCACCATCAACGACGAACGCGAGACGGAGGTACGGGAGCGCTTCTGCGCGACCGGCTCGAAATATGGGCTGACCGGGGATCCGCAGCTGGGCTGGGGTAAGCCGTTCGTGGACATCTGCCCGCCGTCTCTGCAGGACCCGGCGTTTCTGGCCGACGCGCGGCGGCTGTCGATGCGGCCGACCGGCTGGAGCGAGCCGGGCGAGCTGCCGGCCGGGGTGGCCGGCCGGGACCGCGGGCGTCCGCTCGTGTACCTGACGCTGGGCACCACCATGATGAGCCAAGCCCACCTGCTGACCGCTGCCATACAGGGCCTGGCCTCGCTGGAGGTGGACGTGCTCGTGGCCACCGGACCGGCGGTGAACGTCGCCGAACTCGGTGAGGTTCCCCCGAACGTGCGGCTCGAGGCGTGGCTGCCGCAGTCGGAGCTGCTGCCGCACGTCGACCTGGCGGTACATCACGGCGGCAGCGGGACGACCATGAGCGCGCTGGCGGCCGGCGTCCCGCAGCTGGTGCTGCCGCAGGGGGCGGACCAGTTCAGCAATGCCGAAGCCGTGACCCACGCCGGGCTGGGCAGCCGCCTGATCAAGGACGAGATGACCGCGGAAACGGTGCGGGACAACGCAAAACGTCTGCTCACCGACACCGCGGTGGCCGACGTGGTGCGCAAGGTGGCCGAGGAGATCGAGGGCATGCCTTCGCCGGAAGAGGTCGCGACGCAGCTGCCGCAGTACGCCTGACGTGGTCCCGGCCCCGGCATCGAGCCGGGGCCGGGCCGCGTGGGTCAGGCGCGGGCGACGAGTTCCTTCAGCAGCGAGCCCATCCGGGTCGCCGACCGATGGCCCGCTTCGAGCACCTCTTCGTGGTTCAGCGGTTCCGCGGTCATGCCCGCGGCCAGATTCGTGACCAGCGAAAGACCGAACACCTCGAGTCCGGCCGCGCGGGCCGCGATCGCTTCCAGCACGGTCGACATGCCGACCAGGTCCGCACCCAGCGTGCGCAGCATCCGGATTTCGGCAGGTGTTTCGAAGTGCGGGCCGGTCAGCCCGGCGTACACGCCCTCTTCCAGCGACCCGTCGATGTCCTTGGCCAGCTTCCGCAGCCGCGCCGCGTACAGATCGGTCAGGTCGACGAAGTTCGCGCCGACGATCGGGGAACGCGCGGTCAGGTTGAGGTGATCGGAGATCAGCACCGGCTGGCCCACGCTCATGCCCTCGCGCAGTCCGCCGGCCGCGTTGGTCAGCAGCACCGTGCGCACACCCGCGGCGGCGGCCGTGCGCACGTTCTGCACCACCGGGGCGATGCCCTTGCCTTCGTAGAAGTGCGTGCGGCCGAGCAGGATCAGCACACGCTTGTCGCCGATCCGCAGCGATCGCACGGTGCCGCCGTGGCCGAGTGCGCCGGGAGCGGTGAAGCCCGGCAGGTCGTCGAACGGGATCTCCGCTTCGGCGGTTCCGATCACGTCCGCGGCCGGGCGCCAGCCCGAGCCGAGCACCACTGCGATGTCGTGCCGCTCCAGGCCGGTCCGCTCGGCGATGACGGCCGCGGCCGCCGTCTCCTCGTTACTCATACCGGCGAGCGTATCGACCTGCCGCCGCCTCCCCGCCGATTCCGCTCAGGATGCCCCGGGAAGGTTGAGTGTCGGCCGGATCTGGCCGAACGTGTTGCCTGCCGTGTCCTCCTGTTCGGCGGGCACGGTCAGCGACAGCACCCACAGGTCACCGCCGACCGGCCGCATGAAGGCGAAGGTCGCGCGGGTGATCGCGCTCGTGCTCTTGCCCCGGCCGTGCTCCACCGTCCGGTAGGTCACGTCGTCACCCTTGTCGGACGGGGTGGGGCCCTGGACGATGCGGAAGGCACCGTCGCCGCCCCCGGGATCCGGGTTCAGGGAGTTCAGGTACTCGTCCATGCTGTACTGCCGGTTGATGAAGCCCTCGAACCGTTCGAGCTGCAGCGATTGCCTGCCGTCCGGCGAGATGTACTGCACCACCGAGGACGGTCCCAGCCTGGACTTGTGGGTCGCGATGAAGCGCTGCCAGTCCTCCGGCACCGACACGCTGTAGGAGCTGTCGCGGGTCAGGTTCGCGGTCGTGCTGGCGTTGCCCTGGCGAGTGACCAGCTTCGCCTGCTTCGGCGCGGACTCGATCGGCGCGCTCGCCGGCGAGGCGCTGCCGCTCTCCGGCAGCAGCGTTTCGCCGCTGATCACCCGCGCCAGCACGAAGCCGCCGCCGCCCGCGATGAGGAACAGCAGCACCGAACCGAGCACCAAGGCAGTCGTGGCCAGCGGGCTGCGCCGGCGCCGCGGCGGGATCGGCGAGGTGAACGTGGCCGGTGGCGTAGCGGCGGGTGGCAGGCCGGGGAACGACGGCATCGGCAGGGCCGGTAGGGCGGCCGAGCCGGTGGAACCGGACGAGCCGGTCAGGAACGGCAGCGGACCGGGATCGGCCGCCAGCGGCGCGGGCTGCACACCGGAATCGCGGCGCGGAGCGGGTGCGACGGTCTTGACCACCTGGGTGTCCGTGGCGTCCAGGTGCGCCGAGGTCCGCTGCCCGTCCGGGGTGCGGAACAGCTCGGGGCCGAACAGGTCGAGCGCGGTCTTGCCCTGCATGGGGTACAGCCGGTGGCGCACCTCGCGCAGCGAGATCCGCTTTTCCGGCTCCTTCTTCATCAGCGCGGTGATCACGTCGGCCAGCGGGCCCGGACGCGGGCGCGGGACGCGGCCGTTGACCACTTTGCCCACGGTCTCCAACGGGTCGCCGTCCGCGTCATACGGCGGGGCGCCCTCCACCGCGGCGAAGAGCGTGGCGCCGAGCCCCCACAGGTCGGCGCCCGGCGTGACGGGGCCGCCGGACGCGACTTCCGGGGCGATGTAGGCCGGCGAGCCGAGCATGATCCCGGTTCCGGTCATGGTGGCTTCGGAGACGTTGCGGGCGATACCGAAGTCGGTCAGCTTGATCCGGCCGTCGCTGGCGACCAGCACGTTGCCCGGTTTCACGTCGCGGTGCGTGATGCCCGCGTCGTGCGCGGCTTCGAGCGCGGCCGCCACGGCGATGCCGACCGTCGCGGCCTGTTCGACGGTGAGCGGCCCGTGGTCGCGCAGGATGTGCGCGAGGCTGCGCGAGGGCAGCAGCTCCATGACCACGAACGGCTCGTCGTGCTCGCGGGCGACGTCGTGCAGGATGATCACGTTGGGGTGGGACAGCACGGCGATCGCGCGCGCCTCCCGCAGCGTCCGCTCGCGCAGCTCGTCCGCCTGCGCCGCCGGGATGCCCGGTGGCACCTTCATCTCCTTGACTGCCACCGGCCGGTGCAGGAACTCGTCGTAGGCCGACCAGACGGTGCCCATCGACCCGGAGCCGAGCACCGAGCGCAGCCGGTACCGGCCCGCGATCACTCGCGGCGGAAGGCCCGGCAGACCGTTCGCGGGTTCTGCTTTCTCCGAGGACACCCCTTGATTGTGGCCTAAGGCACCGACCGGCTTCGAGGCAGTGTCACTACCTCGGTATCCCCCATCAGGGGGGCGAGCAGCGTCACAGGTGGGCGTACCGGTCTGGCTCTACCATCACTGGGTATGACTAACCTGGCTGGGCCGGAATCCGTGCCGGGCTCCGGACCGGAGCTCGCCCTCGCCGCGGAGTTCCCGGCGGCGGACCGGGGCCGGTGGCAGGAGCTGGTCGCCGGGGTGCTGCGCAAGAGCGGGCGGCTGCCCGAGGACTTCACCGGTGCGCCGGAGAGCAAGCTCGTCACGCGTACTTACGACGGTATCGAGATCCAGCCGCTGTACACCGCTGAAGACGAGCTGGGCGCGCTGGGCTTCCCGGGGCTGCCGCCGTTCGTACGTGGCGCTCGGCCGGAAGGCGTCATCGGCACCGGCTGGGACGTACGCGTACGTCACCTTCGCGCGGATGCCAAGGCCGTCAACGCGGCGATCCTCGCAGACCTCGAAGGCGGTGCTTCGTCGGTGTGGCTGCGCGTCGGTGACGACGCGCTCCCGCTCTCCGCGCTTGCCGACGCGCTCAACGACGTGTACGTGGAACTCGCGCCAGTCGTCCTCGACGCAGGTGCCGGTTACGAAGCGGCCGCGCAGGCGTTGCTGGACCTCTTTGCCGAGCGAGAGATTCCGGCGAGCGAAGTGGTCGGCACGCTTGGCGCGGACCCGATCGGCACCACCGCGCGTACCGGCGAAGCCCTCCCACTGGCTCCCGTCGCTGAGCTTGCCGCTCGCGTCGCCGCGAAGCATCCAAAGGTGCGTACGGTCGTCGTCGATGGGCTGCCGTTCCACGAAGCCGGTGGGGCCGATGCACAAGAGCTGGGCGCCACAATCGCGGCAGGCGTCGCGTACTTGCGAGCGCTCACCAAAGGAGGGCTGACGGTGGCGCAGGCAGCTGCGCAGCTTGAGTTCCGTCTGGCAGCGACCGCTGACCAGTTCCTGACCATCGCCAAGCTTCGCGCGGCACGCCGGTTGTGGGACCGCGTGCTGGAGGTTTCCGGTGCCCCGGCCGCGACGCGCGGGATGCATCAGCACGCGGTCACGTCGCCGACGATGCTGACGCAGCGCGATCCGTGGGTGAACATGCTGCGTACCACGGTGGCTTGCTTTGCCGCCGGTGTCGGCGGCGCGGATGCGGTGACGGTATTGCCGTTCGACGCGGCAATCGGCCTGCCGGACGCGTTCTCCGCGCGGATTGCCCGTAACACCAACGCGGTGCTGATCGAGGAGTCGAAGCTGGGCAGTGTCGTCGACCCGGCGGGTGGTTCCTGGTATGTCGAGAAGCTGACCGACGAGCTGGCTGAAGCCGCCTGGCGCGAGTTCACCGCGATCGAAGCGCGCGGTGGGATCGAGGCCGAGCTTGCATCCGGCGCGCTGGCCGGGCGTCTGGCCGAGACCTGGGACAAGCGCGCGAAGCGGCTGGGCACCCGTCGCGATCCGATCACCGGCGTCAGCGAGTTCCCGAACCTGGCGGAGAAGCCGGTCTCGCGGGAGCCGCTGCCGGTGCTGCCCGAAGGCGGCCTGCCGCGCCACCGTTACGCGGAGGCGTACGAGAAGCTGCGCGACGCTTCGGACGCCTACCTGGCCGAGCACGGGGAACGGCCGAAGATCTTCCTCGCCACGCTGGGGCCGGTCGCCGCGCACACCGCGCGGGCGGGCTTCGCCGCGAACCTGTTCCAAGCCGGCGGACTCGAAGCGGTGAACCCCGGCGCCACAGACGACCTGCCGGGCGCCTTCCGGGAGAGCGGTGCGCGGATCGCCTGTCTGTGCGGTACCGACGCCGCGTACGAGGAGCAGGCCGTCGCGGTCGCCGCTTCGCTCGGCGCGGAGACCGTTCTGCTGGCGGGTAAAGGGAATTACGACGGTGTCGCCGGGAACGTGTACGCCGGGTGCGACGCGCTCGAAGTGCTGGCCGGACTGCACGCACAGCTGGGAGTGTCCGCATGAGCATCCCGAATTTCGCCGACGTCCCGCTCGGCACGCCTGAGCCGGGGGACCGCGCCGCGTGGGCGCAGGCTGTGCAGGACACCACCGGCAAGGGGCCGGACGCACTCGCCTGGGAAACCCCTGAGGGCATCGGCGTGAAGCCGGTCTACACCGCGTCTGATCTGTCCGATGTGGACTTCCTCGGCACGTACCCGGGTATTGCGCCGTACCTGCGCGGGCCGTACCCGACGATGTACGTGAACCAGCCGTGGACCATCCGTCAGTACGCCGGATTCTCCACGGCAGAGGAGTCGAACGCTTTCTACCGCCGCAATCTCGCGGCTGGACAGAAAGGTCTTTCGGTCGCCTTCGACCTGGCGACGCACCGCGGTTACGACTCCGATCACCCGCGCGTGTCCGGTGACGTCGGCATGGCGGGTGTGGCGATCGACTCGATCTACGACATGCGCCAGCTCTTCGACGGCATCCCGCTGGACAAGATGAGCGTGTCCATGACGATGAACGGCGCGGTGCTGCCGGTGCTCGCGCTGTACGTGGTCGCGGCGGAGGAGCAGGGGGTGAAACCGGAGCAGCTGGCGGGGACCATCCAGAACGACATCCTCAAGGAGTTCATGGTCCGCAACACCTACATCTACCCGCCGAAGCCGTCGATGCGGATCATCTCCGACATCTTCGCCTTCACCTCGCAGCACATGCCGAAGTACAACTCGATCTCGATCTCCGGCTACCACATGCAGGAGGCCGGGGCGACCGCCGACCTGGAACTCGCGTACACGCTCGCGGACGGTGTGGAGTACCTCCGCTCGGGCATCGACGCCGGGCTCGACGTCGACAAGTTCGCGCCGCGGCTGTCGTTCTTCTGGGCCATCGGCATGAACTTCTTCATGGAGGTGGCGAAGCTGCGGGCTGCGCGCCTGCTGTGGGCGAAGCTGGTCAAGCAGTTCGACCCGAAGTCGCCGAAGTCGTTATCACTCCGTACGCACTCGCAGACGTCGGGGTGGTCGCTGACCGCGCAGGACGTGTTCAACAACGTCACGCGCACCTGCGTCGAGGCGATGGCGGCGACGCAGGGCCATACGCAGTCCTTGCACACCAACGCTCTCGATGAGGCGCTGGCCCTGCCCACGGACTTCTCCGCGCGAATCGCGCGTAATACGCAGCTGCTGCTACAGCAGGAATCCGGTACGACGCGGGTGATCGACCCGTGGGGCGGCAGCGCGTTCGTGGAGAAGCTGACCTACGACCTCGCGCGGAAAGCGTGGGCGCACATCACCGAGGTCGAAGGCGCCGGCGGTATGGCACAGGCGATCGACGAAGGCATCCCGAAGCTGCGTATCGAAGAGGCAGCCGCGCGTACGCAGGCGCGGATCGACTCGGGCCGGCAGCCGGTTATCGGGGTGAACAAGTACCAGGTGGTCGACGACGAGCAGATCGACGTGCTCAAAGTGGACAACGCCGGCGTACGCGCACAGCAGCTGGATAAGCTGCGAAGGCTGCGCGAGGAACGCGACCCCCGCGCGACCGAGGACGCGTTGCGGCGGCTGGCCGAGGGCGGGCAGGGCGACGGAAACCTGCTGGCGCTGGCCATCGACGCGGCGCGGGCGAAGGCCACCGTCGGCGAGATCTCCGATGCACTGGAGAAGATGTGGGGACGGCATTCCGGCCAGATCCGCACGATCTCCGGGGTGTACCGGGAAGAGGTGGGGAAGTCGGACAACGTCGAGAAGGCCCGCGCGCTGGTCGAGAAGTTCGCCGAGGCGGAAGGCCGGCGGCCACGGCTGCTGGTCGCGAAGATGGGCCAGGACGGCCACGACCGGGGCCAGAAGGTGATCGCCACCGGCTTCGCCGACCTCGGTTTCGATGTGGACGTCGGGCCGCTGTTTTCCACCCCGGCCGAGGTCGCGCGCCAGGCCTCCGAGGCGGACGTGCACGTGGTCGGCGTGTCCTCGCTGGCCGCCGGGCACCTGTCGCTGGTGCCCGCGCTGCGCCACGAGCTGGCCGAACTGGGCCGCGAGGACATCATGGTGGTGGTCGGCGGGGTCATCCCGCCGCAGGATTACGACGAGCTGCGGGCGGCCGGTGCGGCGGCGATCTTCGGTCCGGGCACCGTGCTCGCGGACGCCGCGATCGGCCTGCTTGAGCAGCTGGCCGCGCAGGAGTCCTGAACCTTGCCGCGCCGGATCGATGTCGGCGAGTACGCGAAAGGCGTGCTCGCCGGTGATCGCGGGACTTTGTCCAAGGCCATCACGCTGGTCGAATCGCATCGCGACGACCACCGCCGGATGGCCCAGGAACTGCTGGTGGAGCTGCTGCCCCAGGCCGGCGGTGCGAAACGGGTCGGGATCACCGGGGTGCCGGGGGTCGGCAAGTCGACTTTCATCGATCAGCTGGGCACCGACCTGACCACGGCCGGGCATCGGGTCGCGGTGCTCGCGGTCGACCCGTCGTCGACCCGTACCGGCGGCTCGATCCTCGGGGACAAGACGCGGATGGCCCGGCTGGCGGTGGACCCGAACGCGTTCATCCGCCCGTCGCCGACCTCGGGCACGCTCGGCGGGGTCGCACGCGCCACTCGCGAGACGATCGTGCTGATGGAAGCCGCCGGTTTCGACGTGGTGCTGGTGGAGACCGTCGGGGTCGGACAGTCCGAGGTGACCGTGGCGAACATGGTCGACTGCTTCCTCTTCCTGACCCTCGCCCGGACCGGGGACCAGCTGCAGGGCATCAAGAAGGGCGTGCTGGAGCTGGCCGACGTGATCGCCGTGAACAAGGCGGACGGCCCGCACGAACGCGATGCCAAACGCGCTGCCCGGGAGTTGCAGGGCGCGCTGCGGATGATCTACGGCAAGGACGCACCGTGGACGCCACCAGTGCTGACCTGCAGTGCCTTGGAAGGCCGTGGGCTGGACGAGGTGTGGGCGACGATCGGCCGGCACCGTGCGTCGCTGGAGGCCTCGGGCGAACTCGCCGGACGACGCCGCGCGCAGCAGGTGGAGTGGACCTGGGCGATGGTGCGGGAACAGCTGCTCGACCGGCTCGCCGCGCATCCGAAGGTCCGTGCGCAGGTGGCGGACGTGGAGCGCGCGGTCCGCGAGGGCGAGCTGACCCCGACGCTGGCCGCGCAGCGCATCCTTGACGCCTTTGCCGAGCCTGCTTGAGATTGTCGCGCCCGACGGTCACCGGGCGAACCCTCCGCGTGGCGGCTGACGGGACCGGGGTTCGCCGGGCAGAATGCGCGTCGATGCCGTAGAAGGGAAGTCATGGCGAAGGTGCGGGGACTGCTGCTGGCCGGCCTGCTGGGCGTACTGCTCACCGGGGTCCTGGCCGTTTCACCGGCTTCCGCGACGACGCCCGCGCCGACGGTGGCGATCACCCAGGTGAGCGAACTGCACCAGGCGCCGCCGGGCCCGGTCCTCGACCCCACCGAAACGGACAAGGCGAACACGGAGAAGTCCAAGAGCAAGCTCGTCGCCGGTGGTGCCGCGGTGGCGTTGCTGGCGATCGTGTTCTTCGGGCGCCGGCACCGGATCAAGCGCCGCAAGGCCGGGGGCTGAGCATTCCGCGGGCTTGCGCCGTGCCATTCGTCGGAAGACAGTGCCGTTCGCCGGAGCCGGGCGGTTTTTCGCAGGTCCGAGCAGCCGCCGGAACCCGGTGGCGGAGGCCGGGCAGGATTCGGCGTGCCCCGGGTTTCCGCAGCTCACCGCTGATGCGCGCCGGACCGGGGGAGAACGGACGGTCTCGCCGGCGGGGCCGGCTGCCCGTTTACCCAGACTGAACTCCCGTTCGCCGTTCATCGCAGATCCGGTACCGGCCGCCTAACCTGGCCCCTACGGACCGCCCCTTGCCACCTGCATGGTGCACGATCATCTGCAAATGCGTATGACAGATCGAACGGCACGTTGTGTGACCCCGTGCGCGGCTCGGGCCACCAGTGGTGCGGGAGGAGTCGCGGCGTGACTGTGCTGGATTCACGACCGGGCAGGTCCGGTGACCCCGACGGTGGGCTCGGCGACCCGATCGAGGCGCCCGGCGCGCTCTTGACCGATGCCGGGGTCAGCATGGCTCCTGTGAAAGACCTCGGTGCGGGCCGCGGCCCGTTCTGGCTGGATGATTGGCTGCGCGCCAACGCGGCCGACGTAGTGGCGTGGCGTCGGCACCTGCACGCGCACCCCGAGCTGTCGCGGCACGAATTCGCGACGACCGAGCTCATCGTCTCGCTGCTGCGCGCGGTCGGGCTGAAGCCGTGGGTGCTGCCGGGTGGCACTGGTGTCGTCTGCGACATCGGGCGTGGCGAGCGGTGTGTGGCGCTGCGTGCGGACATCGACGCGCTGCCGCTCACCGAAGCGACCGGGCTGCCCTACGCCTCCGGCACCGACGGTGTCGCGCACATGTGCGGGCACGACGCGCACACGGCGATCCTCCTGGGCGCCGCGCGCGCACTCGCCGGCGCACCTGAGCTGCCCGGCCGGATACGGCTGATCTTCCAGCCCGCCGAAGAGGTCATGCCCGGCGGCGCGCTGGACATGGTCGCCGCGGGCGCGCTCAACGACGTCGAACGGATCTTCGGGTTGCACTGTGACCCGCGCCTGGAGGCGGGCAAGGTCGGCACGCGCGTCGGGGCGTTGACCTCCGCCGCGGACCTGATCGAGCTGAGGCTGACTTCGCCCGGCGGGCACACCTCGCGCCCCCATCTGACCGCTGACCTCGTGTACGCGCTGGGCACGGTGATCACTTCGCTGCCTTCGGTGCTGTCGCGACGGGTCGACCCGCGCTCCGGCACCGTGCTGGTGTGGGGCGCGGTGCACGCCGGACAGGCGGCCAACGCGGTCCCGCAGGACGGCCTGCTTCGCGGCACCCTGCGTACAGCCGACCACGAGGTGTGGAAGTCGCTGGAGCCGCTCGTCGCGTCGTCGGTCGAATCGCTGCTGGCGCCGACAGGTGCCGGGTTCACCCTCGACTACCGCCGCGGAGTGCCGCCGGTGGTGTCCGACCCGGAGTCGACCGCACTGATGCGCGCCGGCGTGGAAGCGGCTGTCGGCGAAGCGGGCTTGGCCAGTACGGAGCAGTCGTCCGGCGGCGAAGACTTCGGCTGGTACCTCGAACACGTCCAGGGCGCCTTCGCACGCCTTGGCGTGTGGTCCGGTCCGCCGGCTCCGCAGGCCGACATCCACCGCCCGACGTTCGTCCTGGACGAGCGTGCCCTCCTGGTCGGTGTACGCACTCTGGTTCATACAGCGCTCACCTCGCTGGTGTGACAGTTATCCACAGCTCCTCGGTCGCTGTGGACAACTCAGGTGGGGGAGGGATACCCCTCGTCCGGGTTCGCCGGGACGGGGGATCCCCCGGTCTTGTGGCCGGCCCACCGGTCGGGCGGCGCGTGCTCACCGAGGGTGAATCCGATGGTCGCCCGGTCCGCTCCCCGGGGTGAATATTCGGAAGTTTCCCGTTCTCTGACAACGGATTTCGTCATACACGCCGGTACGTCCGCGGACGTACCGGCTCGGTCTCGCGCACCGGTGCTCCGGGGCCGGGCGCGTCCTCGGAGAGAACTGCGGCGCCGGGCAGGTGCATGGGGTACGGGCGTACTGGCTGTTCCGCCTGATGAGACGAGTTATCCACAGGCTCTCGGGCGCTGGGGACAACTCGGATCCGCCGGTGTTCACCTGCTGGCAAGCGGCCGGTCATGCGACCGCGGGGCACGTTCCCCGCGGGTCTGCGCCGGTCTTCGCGGGGTTGGCAGTGGTCAATTGTCCGGCCGCGGAAGAGCCGCGTATTCGGCTGCGGAAGAAACGCGCCCGTGCGTCAGATCGCCGCCGCGCAGGGCACGGCAGTGCCGGGTGAGGGAGTGCGGCTCGGTTCAGCCGGTGATCCCGCTGCACGGCCGGGTCCGCAGATCGTCCACGTAATCCACCGGGGCACCCGCGGTCTCCGCGGCCTCGGCGAGTACGCCCAGGTATCTCGCGGACGGCAGGCCGCCCTCGTAGGCGTCCAGGACGTACAGCCAGGCCAGCACCGAGCCGTCCATCGTCTGCACCCGCAGCCGGATCTTCGTGTGCATGCCCAGCTCGCCGCCTTCCCAGCGGTCGAGGCGTTCCTCGTCCAGCGAGGTCACGTCGTAGAGCACCACGAACACCCGGGAGGAGGGGTCTTCGACGATGGTGGCCAGCGCGCCTTCCCAGCCGATGTCCTCGCCGCCGAAGGTGAGCCGCCAGCCTTCCAGCCAGCCGGTGCCCGCCATCGGCGAGTGCGGGGCACGCTCCAGCATCTGGGCGGGCTCCATATTGGATCCGTACGCGGCATACAACGGCACGGGCGACAGCCTAGCGACCCGTGCGCCGCACGAGCGGATGCACATGCCGTGTCCGGCCACTTGGCCTGTCCGCGGTGCCCGCCGCGTACCGTGAGCACCACCGCCAGTACCGCTATCGAGGAGGACCCCAGGTGAGCAGGATCGTGATCATGGGCGGCGGCCCGGCGGGGTACGAAGCCGCTTTGGTCGCGGCGCAGCACGGCGCCGACGTGACGATCGTCGAGCGGGACGGGCTCGGTGGGGCCTGCGTCCTCTACGACTGCGTCCCGTCGAAGACGTTCATCGCCTCCTCCGGCGCGCTCGCCAATATGCACGATCTCCGTGAGCTGGGCATCACCACCGACCTCGCGGACACCGGGGTCGATCTGCCCACGGTGCACGGACGGGTGAAAGGTCTCGCGCTCGCCCAGTCGGCGGACATCCGCGCCCGCGTGCAGCGCGAGGGCGTACGCGTGATCAACGGCGAGGCCCGCTTCTGCGACGACGAGCCGGGCCTGGCCACCCACAAGGTTTCCGTCACGCATGCCGCCGACGGCACGGTCGAAGCACTGAACGCGGACGTGGTGCTCATCTCCACCGGCGCGACCCCGCGCGTGCTGCCCGGCGCCGTGCCGGACGGTGAGCGCATCCTCGACTGGCGGCAGCTCTACGACCTCACCGACCTGCCGGAGCACCTGGCCGTCATCGGTTCCGGCGTCACCGGCGCCGAGTTCGCCTCCGCGTACACCGAGATGGGCGTCAAGGTCACCGTGGTGTCCAGCCGGGACCGCGTGCTGCCGCACGAGGACGCGGATGCCGCGGCGGTGCTGGAAGAGGTCTTCTCGCAGCGTGGCACCACCGTCGCCAAGCGGGCCCGCGCCGAACGGGTGGAGCGCACGGAAAAAGGCGTCGCGGTGCACCTGGCCGACGGCCGGGTGATCGAGGCCAGCCACGCGCTGATGACCGTCGGGTCCGTCCCGAACACCCAGGACATCGGCCTGGACCGGGTCGGGATCGAGCCGGGGCCCGGCGGGTTCATCACCGTGGACCGGGTTTCGCGCACCAGCGTGCCGGGCGTCTACGCGGCCGGTGACTGCACCGGCGTGCTGATGCTCGCGTCCGTGGCGAGCATGCAGGGCCGCATCGCGATGTGGCACGCGCTCGGCGAGGGCGTCGCGCCGATCAAGCTCAAGACGGTGGCCGCGAACGTGTTCACCCACCCGGAAATCGCCACCGTCGGGATCAGCCAGCAGGCGATCGACTCGGGCGAGGTGCCCGCGCGGACGATCATGCTGCCGTTGGCCACCAACGCGCGGGCGAAGATGGAAGGCCTGCGCCGCGGGTTCGTGAAGTTGTTCTGCCGCCCGGCGACCGGGGTGGTGGTCGGCGGTGTGGTCGTGGCGCCGACGGCGAGCGAACTGATCCTGCCGATCGCGCTCGCGGTGCAGAACCAGCTGACGGTGGACCACCTGGCGCTCACGTTCTCGGTGTACCCGTCGCTGTCCGGATCGATCACCGAAGCGGGCCGTCAGCTGATGCGGCACGACGATCTGGACTGATTTCCCGCGCCTGCGCAACCCGGCGCCCGGCCCCGCGTCTTGCGGGGTGAAAAGGCGGATGCTGGAGAAGGGCCGAGTTAGTGCGCATGAGGGCGGTTTTCGTGGCGGCGGCGATCGGGGCGGCTGCGGTGGCGGTGGCCCCGGCGGTGGCCGGGGCCACCGCCGGGGCGGGGGATCCGGTCGCGAACCGGGCGCCGCAGGCGGATCAGGTCACCGTCCAGTTGAACCAGGACACCGCCGCGAAGCAGGGGATCCTCGGGCACTTCCAGCGCGGCGACGTGAACGTCGCGCTCGCGAACTGTGCCGGTGCGAAAGCTGGCTCGGCGACGTTCAGCTCGCCGGTGCTGTGGTTCTCCGACTACAGCTTCGGACAGTTCGTCGACGTCAAGGCGACCATGGGCGCGGAGGCGTACCTGGTGTCCGGTACCGCTGCCGGGCAGTACCCGCTCACCGTGACCTGCGGGGGAAAGTCTTCCACCACCACGTTTTCGGTGCCTGCCGAGCAGGTCGGCCAGGTGCCCGCCGGTGCGGCGAAAGCGGGCGACGGCAGCACCGCCGAATAGTCGCGAGGCAGTACGGGGAAGCCGCCGGGAATGTTCCCGGCGGCTTTTTTCGTGTCGTGACCGTTATCCACGGCGGCAACCCGGATGGGTGACGAGACGTCTTCAGAGAGTCGGCGGAAAGCACCCGGATGTCAGGGGGAACTGCGCTCCGGGTGGGTGAATGCCGCCGGCGGAAAATGTGAAATCCATTTTCTCCCGGGATTCGGCTCCTGGGGATTCGAGGGGACTGTCATGAAACGAATCGCATTGTTCTCCACCGTTGTCGCAGCCGGTCTGCTGACCGCCGCGCCCGCGTTCGCCGCGGACCGGACCACGGCGCCGCCGAGCAGTACGACCGGCTCGCCGGCGCCCACCACTCAACCGGCGCCCACCACTGAGCCGACGTCCACGCCGCCCGCCGACGACGCCGGCGTCCCGAAGGCGTACCTGCGAGTGCTGCCCTCGTCCGGCCGGGCCGGTGACAAGGTGGTCGTGCGGGTCGGCTGCGAGGCGCAGTCCATCGCGCACCTCACCTCGGCGGCGCTCGACATCGGCCCGCTGCACCCGGTCGGCTCGCAGGACGACCCGGACAAAGCACCCGTTTCACAGGGGCGCGCCACTGTGCGCGAGAACGTGAAGCCGGGTACGTACAAGGTCTCCTTCGAATGCGGTAGCGCGGCGATCGCCACGAAGTTCACCGTGGTGCCCGCGAAGCAGGCGGGACAGCGACAGGTTGGGCAGGTGCCGATGGGTGCGCCGCAGACCGGCGGTACCGATGGGCCGGTCGACGACTCGTCGCCGGGTCTGCCCATCGCGGCGGCCGCGATGGGCGTGCTCGCGCTCGGCGGGACCGGACTCGTGGCGGTGCGTCGGCGCGCGCGGCTGACTCTGCCGCCCGGTACCGGCTCCGAGGGGTGGCCGGTACCGGGCTTTGGTCCGAAGGGGTGAGACATGCTGAGGAGAACGCTGGCTGCGGCGGTTTGCGCTGTCGCGGTCGTGGCCGCCGGGTGTTCATCCGGATCGGCACCGGTCGCCGCGCCGGATTCGGGTGTGGCCGCGCCGGATGTGCCCGCGCTGCCCCAGTCCACGCCGGTTTCGCTGGACGTGCCGAGGATCGCGGCGCATTCGACGCTGGTGCCGCTGGGGCTGAATCCGGACCGCACGGTGCAGGTGCCGCCGGTGAACACGCCGCTGCAGGCCGGGTGGTACGAGTACGGCCCGACGCCCGGCGAGATCGGGCCCGCGGTGGTTCTCGGACATGTGGACGGGAACAAGCAGAAGGGGATTTTCTACCGGCTGAAGGAAATGCGGCCGGGAGACACCGTGGCGATCGCCCGGCAGGACGGCCGTACGGCGAATTTCGTGGTGACGAAGGTCGATCAAGTGGCCAAGGACGTCTTCCCGAGTGGCGCGGTGTACGGCGACACTGCGGACGCCGAATTGCGGCTTATCACCTGTGGTGGCGCATTCGACCGGGCCGCGCACAGCTATCTGGACAACATCATCGTCTACGCGAAACTGACCGGTGGCGATCACTGAGCGAATCGGGTGGGTGAAAGGCGGCCGATTCTGTCGGTCCCGGGTGCCAGACTGAGGCGGACTGGCAGCAAACCGGGAGGTTGCGATGATCATCAGAAGCGAACCGTGGCCCGTGGGCACGCCGTGCTGGGTCGATCTCATGGCGCCCGACCGTGCGCGGGCGATCGCGTTCTACGAGGCTTTGCTGGGCTGGCAGGTGTCCGTCAGCGGGCCGGAGACCGGCGGTTACGGGATGGCGGAGGTGGCGGGCCGTCCGGTGGCCGGTATCGGCGAGATCCCGCCGGACCAGCAGATGCCGACGCGGTGGACCACCTACCTCGCAGTGTCCGATGTGGACGCGACGGCGGGCGCGGTGACCGCCGCGGGCGGGCAGGTGCACGCCCCGCCGATGGACGTGCCCGGCGCCGGCCGGATGGCGATCGCCGGGGACGCCGCCGGCGCGGTGTTCGGCCTGTGGCAGCCGACCGGGCACCTCGGCTTCCAGGTCACCCTGGCCCCCGGCGCGGTGGCCTGGAACGAGTGCATGGTCGAGGACTACGACGCGGCCCACAAGTTCTACGGCGACGTTTTCGGGTACTCGTTCGGGGACATGTCCGGCGAGGGGTTCACCTACACGACGCTGGAGGTGGACGGCCGTCCGGTCGGCGGTCTCGGGAAATCCCCGTCGGACGGCTCCCGCGAAACCGGCTGGCTCACCTACTTCTGGGCCGCGGACTCCGATGCGGCGGCGGCGCGCATTCCGGAACTCGGCGGCACGGTGCTCAGCGAGCCGGTGGACACCCCGTTCGGCCGGATGGTCGCGGCGAAGGACGACCAGGGTGCCTACTTCAGCCTGATGGCGCCGAACGAGCAGTCCGGCACGCAGGAAGGCTGGGGTGCCTGAGTCACTGCGGAACCCCCGTGATCACGCGGGGGTTCCGCAGGCCGCTCTCGTCGAGCTTGCTGCCGCCGCGGGCCCGGGCTACCCGCCCTGAACCGGAAGGCTGTGAAGGGACCCTTCACAGCCTTCGCGTCCGTGAGGGTTCCCTTCACGGACTCAGCCACGGCGGCTCAGTCCTCGACCCAGTCGAAGGTCTTGGTCACCGCCTTCTTCCAGTTGCGGTACTCCCGTTCGCGACGGGATTCCGCCATGGCCGGGTCCCACTGCTTGTCCTTGGCCCAGTTCGTGCGGATGTCCTCCTCCGAGGACCAGAACCCGACCGCCAGCCCGGCGGCGTAGGCGGCGCCGAGCGCGGTCGTCTCGTTGACCACCGGGCGGATCACCGGCACCCCGAGGATGTCCGCCTGGAACTGCATCAGCAGCTCGTTCACCACCATGCCGCCGTCCACCTTCAGGGACTTGAGCGGCACGCCGGAGTCGGCGTTCATCGCGTCGATCACCTCGCGGGACTGGAACGCGGTCGCCTCCAGGACGGCGCGTGACAGGTGGCCCTTGTTCACGAAGCGGGTCAGGCCGACGATCGCGCCGCGAGCGTCCGAGCGCCAGTACGGGGCGAACAGGCCGGAGAACGCCGGGACGAAGTACGCGCCGCCGTTGTCCTCGACCGTGCGGGCGTACTCCTCGATCTCCGCTGCGGTGCCGATCATGCCCAGGTTGTCGCGCAGCCACTGCACCAGCGAGCCGGTGACCGCGATCGAACCTTCCAGCGCGTACACCGTGTCGTTCGAGCCGATCTTGTAACAGACCGTGGTGAGCAGGCCGTTCTCCGACATCACCTTCTCGGTGCCGGTGTTGAGCAGCACGAAGTTGCCGGTGCCGTAAGTGTTCTTCGCCTCGCCGGGGGACAGGCACGCCTGGCCGAAAGTGGCCGCCTGCTGATCGCCGAGGATCCCCGCGATCGGCACGCCGGCCAGCGCCCCGCGCTCGCGCACCTTGCCGTATTCCTCCGAGGAGGACCGGATCTCTGGCAGCATCGACAGCGGAATGGCCATCTCGGCGGCGATTTCCGCGTCCCACTGCAGGGTGTCCAGATCCATCAGCAGCGTGCGGGAGGCGTTCGTCGGATCGGTGACGTGCACCCCGCCGTTCGCCCCGCCGGTCATGTTCCACAGCACCCAGGTGTCCATGTTGCCGAACAGCAGCTCACCCGCCTCGGCCCTGGCCCGCACGCCGTCGACGTTGTCCAGGATCCACTTCACCTTCGGGCCGGAGAAGTACGTCGCCAGCGGCAGGCCGGTCTTCGCGCGGTACCGCTCCTGTCCGCCACCGAGGGCACCCAGTTCGGTGACGATCTTGTCCGTACGGGTGTCCTGCCAGACAATCGCGTGATATACCGGCCGCCCGGTGTGGCGGTCCCACACCAGGGTGGTTTCCCGCTGGTTGGTGATACCGACCGCGACCACGTCCGAGGCCTGCAGGTCGGCCTTGGCCAGCGCCCCCGCGGCGACCGCGCGGGTGTTCTCCCAGATCTCCTCCGCGTCGTGCTCGACCCAGCCGGCCTGCGGGAAGATCTGCTCGTGCTCACGCTGGTCGACTGCGACCGCGCGGCCGGAGTGGTCGAAGATCATGCAGCGGGTCGAGGTGGTGCCCTGGTCGATCGCGGCAACGTAGCTGGTCATCGGATACCTCCAGAAAGATCGGCGGGCGTCGTCAGGTCAGGTTGTGCACGGCGAGGTAGAGCAGCGCGGCGATCGCCCCGCCGATGAGCGGGCCGACGACCGGCACCCACGAGTAGTTCCAGTCCGGGTCGCGCTTGCCCTTGATCGGCAGCAGGAACGCGTAGGCTATCCGCGGGCCGAGGTCACGGGCCGGGTTGATGGCGTAGCCGGTCGGCCCGCCCAGCGAAATCCCGACCACCAGCACGATGAAGGACACCCCGGCGTAGCCGAGCGCGGCGTTGCCGAAGGTCGGCACGCCGTCCTGGCTCGCGAAGACCGGGGTCAGCAGCACCCAGGCGACCAGCACGAAGGTACCGATGATCTCGGTGACCAGGTTCCACGGCTTGTTCCGGATCTGCGGGGCGGTGGAGAAGATGCCCAGCGTCTCGGCCGGTTCCGGATGGTCGTCGAACTGCAGTTTGTAGGCCGCCCAGCAGAGCACCGCGCCGAGGATCGCGCCGGCGAACTCGCCGATCAGGTAGAACGGTACGTCCGACCACGGTGTCTTGCCCGCGAGGGCCAGCCCGAGGGTGACCGCGGGGTTGAGGTTGGCCCCGCTCGGGGCGGCGATGCTGGCCCCGGCGAACACGCCGAACGCCCAGCCGAACGTGATGAACAACGTGCCCGCGTTGTGCCCGTTGTTCTTGCGGAGGACGTGGTTGGCCACGACCCCGTTACCCAACAGAATCAGGACTGCGGTTCCCAGCAGCTCCCAGACGATGATCGCTCCGGCACTCACCGCTCTACCTCCACCCTGGACAGTTTGCGCGGGGGTCGGGCGCCTGCGGTGTCACGGCCACGTCGCCGACCCGGTTCGCGGCACGTTACCGGTGCGTACGAGATCGTTCCAGATGCCGCTTGCCGCAATGTCGTCACGGCCGCCGCGGGTTACCCCACACGTGTCACCTCGGGGTGAGCGGTCGATCACCGGGTCGTGCGATGCTGGAGGCGGCTAGGACGAGGAGGAGCCAGTGGTGACGAGTTCTCAGCACGGTGCCGCCCGCGACCGGGACCAGGGCCGGAATCCGGCCCGGCTGGGCCCGGCCGGCCGCGAGGAATCGTGGGGCCGGTTCGGCGAGCAGACCTACGACCTCGTGGTGATCGGTGGCGGGGTGGTCGGCGCGGGTACCGCGCTGGACGCGGCCACGCGCGGCCTGCGGGTCGCGCTGGTCGAGGCGCGCGATCTGGCCTCGGGCACGTCCAGCCGGTCCAGCAAGCTTTTCCACGGTGGGCTGCGCTATCTGGAGCAGCTGGAGTTCGGGCTGGTGCGGGAGGCGCTGCACGAGCGTGAGCTGATGCTCACGACGATCGCGCCGCACCTGGTGAAGCCGGTGAGCTTCCTGTACCCGCTGACGCACCGCGTCTGGGAGCGCCCGTACACCGCGGCCGGGCTGCTGATGTACGACACGATGGGCGGCGCGCGTTCGGTGCCCGGCCAGAAGCACCTCACCCGGGCGGGTGCGTTGCGGATGGTGCCCGCGCTCAAGCGGTCTGCGCTGATCGGCGGTATCCGTTACTACGACGCGCAGTCCGACGACGCCCGGCACACCATGACCGTGGCCCGCACGGCCGCGCACTATGGCGCCGTGGTGCGTACGTCCACCCAGGTCGTCGGGTTCCTCCGCGAGGCGGACCGGATCTCCGGGGTCCGCGTACGCGACGTCGAGGACGGCCGGGAGACCGAGATCCACGCCGGCGCGGTGATCAACTGCACGGGCGTGTGGACCGATGAGCTGCAGCGCCTGTCCGGCGGCCGCGGCCGGTTCCGGGTACGCGCCAGCAAGGGCGTGCACATCGTGGTGCCGCGGGACCGGATCGTCTCCGAGACCGGGATGATCCTGCGTACGGAGAAGTCGGTGCTGTTCGTGATCCCGTGGCGCAACCACTGGATTGTGGGCACCACGGACACCGACTGGAACCTCGACCTCGCGCACCCGGCGGCCACCAAGCACGACATCGATTACCTTCTCGAACACGTCAACACGGTGCTCGCCACCCCGCTCACGCACGACGACATCGAAGGCGTGTACGCGGGCCTGAGGCCGCTGCTGGCCGGGGAGAGCGAAGAGACGTCGAAGCTTTCGCGGGAGCACGCCGTCGCCCGGGTCGCCCCCGGTCTGGTTGCCATCGCAGGCGGGAAGTACACGACGTACCGGGTGATGGCCGCCGACGCGGTGGACGCGGCCGTGGTCGACCTGCCGGGCCGCCCGCCGTCGTCCATCACGGACAAGGTGCCGCTGCTCGGTGCGGACGGTTACCACGCGCTGGTCAACCAGGCCGATCACCTGGCCGCCCAGCACGGGCTGCACCCGTACCGCGTCCGGCACCTGCTCGACCGCTACGGCTCGCTGGTGCACGAGGTGCTGGCGCTCGCCGACGGCAGGCCCGAGCTGCTCAAGCCGATCGAATCGGCGCCGGACTACCTCGGCGTGGAGGTCGTGTACGCGGCCAGCCACGAGGGCGCGCTGCATCTGGAGGACGTGCTCGCCCGCCGGACCCGGATCTCCATCGAGTACGCGCACCGCGGGGTGGACTGCGCGGAGCAGGTGGCGCAGCTGGTGGGCGAGGTGCTCGGCTGGTCCGCGGAGACCGTGGCGCGCGAGGTGGCCGTCTATCAGGCCCGGGTGCAGGCCGAACGCGAGTCGCAGTCGCAGACCACCGACGAGTCGGCGGACGCGCTGCGAGCGGCGGCTCCGGAGGCCCGCGCGGGGCTCATCGAACCGGTCAGCTGACCGGGCGCGTGCGGATCCAGCGCACGAGCGGCTGCCCGGCCTGCGAGGTGTCGGCCTCGCCGAGCCGGGTGAATCCGCACCGCTGCGCGACGATCGCGGAGGCGGCGTTGCTCTCCCGGTGCCGGTAGACGATCTCGGTCAGCCCGAGCCCGCCGAAGCCGAATCGCAGGGCCGCGGACAGCGCGGTGACGGCGACCCCGTTGCCGCGCGCCGCGGGGTGCGTCCAGACCGAGGCCTCGGCGCTGCCGAAGGTGAAGTCGAGGTCGCGCAGCCCGACCTCGCCGACCAGCCGCCCGGTGGTGGGTTCGGCGACCGCCCAGGAACAGCGCTCGTCGCACGCCCATTGCGCGGCTCGCAGGGTGACGTACTCGGTGGCCTCGTCGAGCGTCCCCAGCCGGTAGTTCCGCACGTACCGGCGGTGTTCCGTGTCCGCGAACGCCTCCATCAGCAGGGGCCGGTCGTCGAGGAGCCGGTCCGCGCGCAGCTGACGCAGGTAGTACTCGCCTGCGTTGATCTCCACGGGTTCCACCGCACGAGCGTAACCAGGTTCGGGGTCTCCCGGCGCCTGCCGGGCATGCAGCCTGGGTGAACGTCAGCGGACGGGCAGTTCCACGTGGACCGCGGTGCCCTCGCCGGGGGCGGATTCGACCGTGAGGGTGCCCGCCACATGGTGGACCCGCTGCTGCATCGCTTCGAGGCCGAAGCCGGTCCCCGCGCCGCGATCCCCGGCGGTGAAGCCCCGGCCGTCGTCGCGGATGTCCAGCAGGGTCAGGGTTTCGGTGTAGGTCAGGGTGATCACGATCCGGCCTGCCGCGGCGTGCTTTTCCGCGTTGGCCAGGGCTTCCTGCGTGATCCGGTACAGCGTTGCCTCTTGCTCGGCCGGCAGCAGGCGCGGCGTGCCTTCGGCGCGGGCCGTCACGTCGGCGCCGGTCCGCTCGGTCGTGCGGCGGGCCAGCTCGGCGAGGGCCTCGGGCAGGCGCGCGTCGGCCAGCGGCTCCGGGCGGAGCGCCTGCACCGCGCGGCGAGCCTCGGTGAGGCTGTCCTTCGCCAACGCGTGTACATGTCCAAGGTGCCGCTGCCGGTCCTTTTCGGACTGTGCCTGGTCGGCGGCCCGTAGCTGGGTGACGATTCCGGTGAGACCCTGTGCCACGGTGTCGTGGATTTCCCTGGCCATCCGCTGGCGCTCGTCGCGGACGCCGGATTCCCGGGCCTGGACAAGGAGTTTCTCCTGCAGTGCGGCATTCTCCGCCAGCGCGGTGGTCAGCTGCTGATTGGTGCGGCGGCGTTGTTCGCTTTCCGCGCCGGCGAACCACGCGGCGTACAGGATCGGCCCCACCACCGACACGACAGTCACCCACGGTGCGGTATCGGTTTGCCAGAAACCCTTCGCCAGCAACGGAACCAACGCCGTGGCGGCGGCTGCGAAAATGCTCCACCGCGCGGTGAAGAGGACGAACGCGATCGGGTAACCGACGGAGCCGAATGCGGCGAAGACCTCCACCCGCGCCGCCAGGAACGTCGTCACGGCCAGCAGCCCGGCGAAGAAACCGATGGTGCATAACGGATTCCGCGTGCGCCGTGGGACGAGTGGGATCAGGAGCAACAGCCACAACGCCGTCCCCGCGGCGAGAAGCAGGGTGCCGCGCCACTGTGCGGGGCTGCCGTGTTCCGTCATGCTCGTGATGACCGTGCACACCACCAGCGCGGTGATCGAGATGACGGCGACTGCCGGACCCGCCCGCCGCTCGGCGCGCGGATCGACGAACCCCGGTCGTAATCCGATCATCGGGTCCTCAGCGGCGTCGCCACCCGGTGAGCAGCAGGGCCGCGACCGGGAGTGCGAAGACGATGAACAGCCTGCCACGGGACAGCACCAGCACGGCGATGCTCACCGCGATGGAAATCGGTAGCGCGTAACGCATCGCGAAGCCGGCCAGCACGCTCTCCCGCACCCGCTCGGGTTCCGCTGCGGCGCGGGGCGCGGCCAGCAGGACACTGGGCCGGGGCGAGGGCAGATCCTCGAACAGCGGGATCAGCTCGCTCACCAGCTTCGCCTCGGTGACCTTCGCCGAGCGGACGGCGTACTCGTCGATGTCCAGCCGTCCGGTGCGCACGTGTTCGCTGAGGACGTCGAGCGCGTCCTGGCGCTCCTCGTCGCTCAGCCGCATGTCGGACATGACGGGGCTCAGTCGAGCCGGCGGCGACGGTAGTCGTCGCGCATCTCACGGCGGCGGTCACGGTGGTCGAGCCGGTGCTCCCGATGCCGGTCGTGGTGGTTGCGGTTGTCGAAGTGGTCGCCCCACAGGGACCGCCCGATGATCGTGAGGACGATCGGCGCCGCGAACAGGATCCACAAGCCGTGGGTGGCGGTGAGTGCGATCGCGGCGATCCAGAACAGCGGCAGCAACCCGGCCGCGAGCCGCTGGGCGGCGGACCAGCCCGGCCGTGCCGCGGCCACTTCGCCGGACGGGGACGCGGCGGCCTCCGGAACGGCCGCCGGGGGAGCAACGGCCGCCGGAACCCCGCCGTAGGCCGGATGGGGCGCGGGCAGATCGGCGAACATCTCGGCCAGTTCACCACGGGTCTTGGCCGCGGTGATCCGGGCGGATCGCTCGCCGTATTCCTCGATGTCGATCCGCCCGGCGCTCATGTGCTCACCGAGCGCGGTCAGCGCGGACTCACGTTCCTGATCGCTGACCCGCAGCTGCGGAGACGGAACTTCGGTCACACCATCGATGGTATGCGCTCCGGTGCCCGCAAGCCCGTGAGATCCGCCGGAACTTCAGTCCTTGAGCTCCAGTAGCGGGCTGCCCTGGCTCACCGTGGCGCCGACGGCGACGGAAAGGCCGGTCACGGTGCCCGCTTTGTGTGCGGTGACCGGGTTCTCCATCTTCATCGCCTCCAGCACCAGGATCAGCTCGCCCGCCTCGACGTGCTGGCCTTCCTCGACGCCGACCTTCACGATGGTGCCCTGCATCGGCGCGGTGACCGCGTCGCCGCTCACCGCGGCTTTCGCGCCACCGGCCCGTTTGCGCGGCTTCGCCTTCGCGGCGGCCGCCGGGCCGCCCACCGGCGCGAAATCACCGGGCAGGGACACTTCCAGCCGTCGTCCGCCGACCTCGACGACCACGTTCTGCCGCGGCTGCTGCTCCTCGGCCTCGGTGTCCGGCGCGGCGAACGGCTCGATCCGGTTGTCGAACTCGGTCTCGATCCAGCGGGTGTGCACGGCGAACCCGTGCTCGTCGCCGACGAACGCCGGGTCGTCGACGATCACCCTGTCGAACGGCAGCACGGTGGCCATGCCCTCGACCTCGAACTCGGCCAGCGCGCGACGGCTGCGTTCGAGCGCGTTGGCCCGGTCCGAGCCGGTGACGATGAGCTTGGCGAGCATCGAGTCGAACTGGCCGCCGATCACGCTGCCGGACTCCACACCGGAGTCCACCCGCACGCCGGGGCCGCTCGGCGCGGCGAACCGGGTGACCGTGCCCGGGGCAGGCAGGAAGCCGCGGCCGGGGTCCTCGCCGTTGATCCGGAATTCGATGGAGTGCCCGCGCGGCTCCGGGTCTTCGAGAATGCGCAGCTTTGCCCCGCGGGCGATGCGGAACATTTCGCGCACGAGGTCGATCCCCGTGGTCTCCTCCGATACCGGGTGTTCCACCTGCAGCCGCGTGTTCACTTCGAGGAAGGAGATCGTGCCGTCCGTGGCGACCAGGTACTCGACGGTGCCCGCTCCGTAATAGCCGGCTTCCTTGCAGATCGCCTTGGCCGACTCGTGGATCCGCGCGCGCTGCTCGTCGGACAGGTACGGCGCGGGAGCCTCCTCGACCAGCTTCTGGTGCCGGCGCTGCAGAGAACAGTCGCGCGTGCCGACCACGATCGCGTTGCCATGCTGGTCGGCCAATACCTGCGCCTCGACGTGCCGCGGCTTGTCCAGGTAACGCTCCACAAAGCACTCACCACGGCCGAAGGCGGCGACGGCCTCGCGGGTGGCGGACTCGAACAGCTCCGGGATCTCTTCGCGAGTGCGCGCGACCTTCAGCCCGCGGCCACCGCCGCCGAACGCGGCCTTGATCGCCACCGGCAGGCCGTGCTCGTCGGCGAAGGCGAGGATTTCCTCGGCGTCCTTGACCGGTTCCTGGGTCCCGGGCACCAGCGGCGCACCGGCGCGCGTCGCGATGTGCCGCGCGGTGACCTTGTCCCCGAGGTCGCGGATCGCCTGCGGGCTCGGCCCGATCCAGGTGAGCCCGGCGTCGAGCACCGCTTGCGCGAATTCGGCGTTCTCGGACAGGAAGCCGTATCCGGGGTGCACCGAATCGGCGCCGGAACGCTTGGCCACGTCCAGGATCTTGTCGATGGCGAGGTAGCTTTCCGCGGCGGTGGCCCCGCCGAGCGCGAACGCCTCGCCGGCCAGCCGCACGTGTGGTGCGTCGCGATCGGGATCGGCATAGACCGCCACACTGGCGAGTCCGGCGTCCTTGGCCGCTCTGATCACCCGCACCGCGATTTCGCCCCGATTGGCGACCAGGACCTTCGTCACCGGACCGCCCGCGTTCGCGATGTCCTGCTCGCTCACCCCGTACCTCCCGCATTCTTCAGCGGCACTGCTGGTCATTCGGGAGTCTACGGATCAGTCAGGACCCCCGGTTGAGAGCTGGACCACCACCCGGCGGGTTCGTCATACCCGCGCGCCGTGGCGCAATTCGACCGGGAGTTCGGTGTCGAGCACGATCACGTCGTAGGGGTTGACCTGGTGGATCTTCGGCAGATGCTCGGTGTTGACCAGGATCCACGGCTGGTGTTCGCCGCAGCAGTCCACGAGCCGGTCCAGCGCGGTGAACGCGACGAGCGCGATCCGCCCGTCCGGGGTGTGGCGCAGCTCGATCGCGGCGCCGGTGCCGCCGTCGGTGGTCGGACCGGTCGAGCCGGTGGGCAGGTACAGAGCCGGAGGCAGGTTCGGATTCGTCACCCGGACAACATAGACGGACACGCTGTGCGAGGTCGCTTACAGTCTCGGATATGCCGACTTCGCCGAAGCGTGCGCCCCGGGCCACAGTGGTCACTGCGGTCGCCGCCGCCGTGGTGGCGACGACCGCGCTCGTCGTGATCGTGGTGTTGCGCCAGAGCAGGGAGAGCACGCCGGTGTCGTCCGGTGCCCCGGCCGCGGCGCCTGCCCAGAACGGCGAAAAGTGCGGGCCCGACCAGTGCCGTCAGCTGGCGGCCGTCAGCGTGGGCGGGCTGCCGGTGAAGCTGCTGGCGGACGCCTCCGGGGGCAGCGGCCGGGTCAAGGTGGGCGGTCAGCCGGTGCTCGACTTCGAGCTGGCGATCACCGGGATGGGCGCGAAGCTGACCGACCATTCTCTGCGGTGCGTCGACGGGTCCCCTGCGGCCTGTCTGGTCCGGGGGAACACGAGCGGCGGCGCGTACGGGGAGCTGTTCATCGGCGAGGGCGGTACGTGGAGCCATTACGGGAAGCCGTACTTCGCCGACGCGGGCACGCTCTCGCTCAACGACGTGACCGGAGACGGCAGCCCGGACGTGATCCTGGTCCGGCACGAATGTCCGGACGATACGCCTGGCACGCCCAAGTGCCAGCAGTCGCCGGTACTGGCCGAGGTGTACGAGCTGAACGGCGACCTGCTGGGCTGCACCACGACCGTGACCTCTCCGTCCAATCTGCGCGGCTGGCCGGAGGTGGAGGTCAGTCGGGCGCAGTTGCGTCCCTGTCCGGACGGTTCCTGAGTCCGGACAGGGACACTGCTCAGGCCGGGGCCGGCTGTGCTGCCGAGCCGTCGTCGCCGTGTTTCGGGCGTGCCGTGCTGGCGTGCAGTACTCCTTCGTCGAGCAGGCCTTCGCTACGGGCGACGACGACGGGCACCGCGATCTGGCCCGCGACGTTCGTCGCCGTGCGCATCATGTCCATGATCGGGTTCACCGAGTAGATCAGCGCGATGCCCAGCGCCACCTGCTTGGCGTCCAGCCCGATGAACGCTGTGGTCAGCGTCAGCGCGGTCAGCCAGCCGGTCGTGCCCGCGGTCGCCAGCGCGCCGAGCACGGCGACCAGGACGATGCCCGCGTACTGGCCGAAGCTCAGCGGCGTACCGGACAGGTTGGCGATGAAGATGGCGCCGATCGCCGGGAACACCGCTGCGCAACCGTCCATTTTGGTCGCACTGGCGAGCGGAGTGGCGAAGGCGGCGTACCCCGGGTCGACGCCGAGGTTCACTGTGGACTGCCGGGTCAGCGGCAGCGTCGCGGAGCTTGACTGTGAGGCGAACGCGAACTGGATCGCGGTGCCCGCCTTGGCGAAGAAGGCCAGCGGGTTCACCTTGGCCACGAACTGCAGCAGGATCGGGTACACCACCAGCAGCACGAGCAGGGAGCCGACGTACACCGCGAGAGTGGCGGACAGCAACGGGCGGAACAGCGCGTCACCGTAGTTCGACACGGCGGCACCGATCAGGCCGATGATGCCAATCGGCGCGAGCCGCACGATCCAGCCGAGGTATCGCTGGATGATCTCGAACAGGCTCGTGGTGAGGTCGACGAACGGCTTCGCCTTGTCACCGAGGCTGTACGCCGCCGCGCCGATCACCACGGCGAGGAACAGCACCTGCAAAGTGCTGCCTTCGGCGAAGGCGGAGAAGAAGTTCTCCGGCAGCAGGCCCTTGATGAAGGAGTCCCAGGAACCCCACTTGCTCACGCTGTGCGCGGCCTTGTCCGCGTTCTTCGCGGTCGCCGCCACGCCCTCGCCGAGCCCGCCCGAGCCGGGGTTGAACAGCGTGCCGACGGCGATGCCGATCAGCGACGCGACGAACGAGGTGATGGCGAACCACAGCACGGTCTTCCCGCCCAGCCGGGCCGCTTTCCGTCCGCCGCCGAGCCGGCGCAGGCTGGTGATGCCGACCACGATCGCGGTGAAGACCAGCGGGATCACCGCGATCTGCAGCAGCGTGGTGAAGATCGTGCCGATCCGGTCGAGCACGTCGGTCAGCCCGCTCGACCCGGTGGTGCGGGCGAGGATGCCGAAACCGGCGCCCACCACCAGTGAACCGAGGACCGAAGCAGCGAACACTCTTGGTCTGGTGTAGGTCGAGAAGAAAGACACGTGGCCACCCCTGGGTTGAAAAGTTTCGTCCGGCCCGATGTGGGTCGTACAGAACTTTTCTTCATCACCCGTTCGAGCGAAACGTCTCTCAGGATGTGGACGGTTGCCAGAGATCCACGACACTGACGCCGACCTCCGCCAGCAGCTGCCGGACCAGGGGCAGGCTGAGCCCGATCACGCTGGACGGGTCGCCTTCCACGCCTTCGATGAACCAGCCGCCGAGTGCGTCCAGCGTGAACGCGCCGGCGACCTGCAGGGGTTCGCCGGTGGCCACGTAGGCGTCGATCTCAGCTTCGCTGGGCTGTCCGAAGTGGACGGTGGTGCGGCGGGTGCCCGCGACCTGGGCGGTGCGCTGCCCGCCGTCGAGGCGGAACACCGCGTGCCCGGTGAGCAGCTCGCCGGAACTCCCGGCCATCTTGGCCCAGCGGGCCCGGGCGATCTCCGGGGTGGCCGGTTTGCCGACCATCTCCCCGTGGATCGAGAGCATCGAATCGCAGGCGACGACGACCGCGTCCGGATGGGCCGCGGCGAGCTGGTCCAGCACGGCGTGCCCTTTGGCGGTGGCGAGCGCGGTGACCAGTTCGTCCGGTGACGGGTCGGGGAGCGCGGCGGCGACCGCGTCTTCGTCGACGCCGGAGACGACCACGAGCGGGTCCAGGCCGGCGCTGCGCAGCAGTGCCAAACGGGCGGGGGACTGGGAGGCGAGAACGAGGCGCACGGCCGAAAGGTACCGCTGACGTGCTCGTTGCCGAATCGTGACCCGCGAGGGAAGGGAGCGGGGTAACTTTGTTGTAGCCCACAACATATAGCTCTGCCGGGGTCGGTGGTCCCGGCTGTGACGGTGTCCGTACCGGCGCCGGGAGGGGACTGGTGCCGGATGGCCGTGCGAGTGAACCGATGACGGTGCGAGTGACGGAGTCGACCCCGATGTTCCGATCCCGGGTGCCGTGGTGGGCGAAAACCCGGGTACGCAAGGACCGCGCGGCAGCGCGCCCGGCCCCGGTCGGCGGCGCGGAGGCCGCTCCGTCCGTCCGAGACTGACCTGCTCCCGCGGTAGGACGTGCCGGTTTCCCCGGGTCCGGTTCCCGCACCGGACCGGGGAAACCGGCACGCCGCAGTCAGTTCGTCGACGCGGACTCCGGCCGGTTCGCGGCGCTCGGCTTCTGCGCGAGGGGTGTGATCCGCCGCAGCAGCGCGGCCGAGCACACGCCGAGCGCCAGCACCGCGATGGGCAGCAGCAAGGTCACCCGCGCGGCGTCGGTGAGTCCATTGTGGACCGCGGTCTCGGCCAGCCTGCCCGCCTGCGCGGCCAGATCGGCGGGCAACCCGGGAATCGGCCCCGGGCCGCCGGAAGCACCGAACTCCCCGCTGGAGGCCGCGGCGCGCGCGATACCCTCGGCGAACGGTGTCTGGTACGGCTCGGGCAGCCGCGCTGCCGCGGTGGTCGCCTCGGTGGCGATCGAGGTGCTGATCCGGGCTTGCAGCAGTACCCCGACCGCGGCGCTGCCGAGTACCCCGCCGATCTGACGGGCGGTGTTGAAGATGCCGGACGCGGTGCCGGTCAGCTCACGCGGGACCGTCGCCATGGTGAGGTTGCTCATCGGCGAGAAGATGCAGCCGATGCCGAAGCCGCAGACCACCAGCGCCGGGATCAACGTGGCCGGCGAGGTGTCCGCGCGGGCCTGCCAGGAGATCAGCCCGAGTCCGAGCGCGAGCACGAAAAGCCCGCCCATCACCAGATACTTGCCGTCGATCCGGTCCGAGGCGCGGCCGACGAACGGCGCGACCACCCCGGACATCAACGACATAGGCGCGGTGAGCAGCCCTGCCGCGGTGGGGCTGAGCCCGAGCACCGTCTGCAGGTAGATGACCACCGGCAGGAACATCCCGGTCAGGGTGAAGCCGACGGTGATCGCGGTGGCGGTGCCCGCGGAGAAGTTGCGGTTGCCGAATACCGCGAGCGGCAGCAGTGGTTCCTTCCGGTTGAAGTGCTGCCACACCACGAAACCGACCAGCAGCAGCACCCCGGCGGCGATGATCTCGAACACGGTGATCCCGCCGAAGACCGTGCCCCAGTCGTATTGCTGACCGTTCTGCACGCCGTACACGACGCAGAACAGCCCGGCCCCGGACAGCAGAATGCCGGGCACGTCGAACGATCGCGAGTGCTTCGGCTGCAGGTCCGGCACCAGCGCGAGGCTCAGCCCGATCGCGATCACGCCGATGGGCACGTTGACGTAGAAGATCCACTCCCAGCCGAAGTGCTGCACCAGCACGCCGCCGAGCAGCGGGCCGGTGATCGTGGCGAGCGCGGCGACCCCGCCCCAGGCACCCATGGCCGTGCCGCGCTTGGCCGGCGGGAACAGGTGCGTGATGAACGTGAGCGTCTGCGGCGTGAGCAGTGCGGCGCCGAGGCCCTGCACGCCGCGGGCGGTGATCAGCATTTCGACGTTGCCCGACAAGGCGCACCACAGCGAGGACGCGGTGAACACGACGAGCCCGGCGAGGAACACCCGCTTCGGCCCGAAGCGATCGCCGAGCCTGCTGGTGAACAGCATCGGTACCGCGTAGGTGAGCAGGTAGACGCTGGTCACCCAGACCACCGCGTTCAGCTCGGCGTGCAGATCGCGCAGCATGGCGGGGATCGCGATCGACACGATGGTGGTGTCGAGCAGGATCATGAAGAACCCGAGGCACAGCGCGCCGAGCGCGGCCCACGGGTTAACCGGTCTTGCGGTCATGGCTTTCCCTGACGAGCTCGAGTTTCGGATCGGCGGCGTGGCCGCGCAACGGGATGCGGCCTTCGGACAGATCGGCGTAGAGCTGCTCGACCCAGGTCAGTTCGAACTCCCGGTGCGCGGCCGCATACCGGACGTCGAGCCAGTAGATCTCCGGGGTGCCGTCCCGGCGGACCCGTTCGAGGATCACCTGGTCGGCCGCGATGGCCGCGCGCAGCTTGGTGCTCCGGTGCTCCAGTTCGAGCAGCGCGGTCTCCCGCCCCAGCTCGCCGAGCACGGCGAGCCCACTGAGAATCTCGGGGTATTCCTCGGCGATGTCGCCGACCATCTGGCGGGCCCGCTGGACGAACGCGTCCCGGCCGGCCTCGGTCATCGCGTAGACCGTGCGCTCCGGCCGCCTGCCGTCCCGCTGGGTCTCGATGATTTCGAGATAGTCGTTGCGCAGCAACCGATCCACGGTGTGGTAGAGCGAGCCGGCCGTGAGCTTCACGCGATTGCCCGCGTACCGCTCCCGCATCAGCTGCGCCATCTCGTAGGGGTGCATCGGCCGCTCGTGCAGCAGTTCGAGCACGGCGACCCCGAGCGGGGTCAGCTTGGGCGAAACCATGGCCGGCAGGTCCTCCAGGTCGTTTATTCCGTACGGACTATACGGCCCGGGATATTGCTCTGGCCAGTTATGACGACGCTGGCGGCGCCGTGAAGGGACCCTTCACGGATTCTGAGGCCGTGAAGGGGCCCTTCACAGCCTCCTTTATGACCTGTGGTCGGGATTCAGGCCGGTCAGCCGTGTCAGTGCGGTGAATCCGCTGTCGGTGCCGGGCCAGTGAGCACGAACCGCGGCAAGCCCGGAGCGGCGGACGACACCGCGGAGCACGGCAGTGACGACGATGGCGTCGTCGGCGTAGCCGAGCACGGGGATGAAGTCGGGGATGAGATCGATCGGCGAGGCCAGGTAGATCAGCAGCAGCCCCAGCCGGATGCGGATTCCGCGCGGGAGGCTCTTGTCGGCGGCGAGGCGGCGGATCAGGCGCAGTACGTCCGGCAGCAGGCGGATGGCCTCACGCAGGAGCCCTTTTCGTGGCCGCACCACGATCAGTACCACGATGAGCGCGAGCCAGGCTGCGACGAGGGCTGCGCTGACGCTGATCAGCAGGTCCCACCAGAACGAGCCGGTCACGCTCGCGGCCGGTGCTGCTCGGGATGTCCGCCCGGTCCGTTGGGCAGGTCCCGGTCGACGTGATCCGCGTGGTGCAGTGCCTGGGCGAGCAACCTGCGGACGTGGTCGTCTGCGGCGGAGTAGAAGACGAACGTGCCTTCACGGCGGCCCTTCACGAGCCCGGCGAGCCGCAGCTTGGCCAGATGCTGCGACACCGCGGTGGGTGCCGCGCCGGCGAGTTCGGCGAGGCAGGCGACCGACGACTCGCCCTGGAGCAGCGCCCACAGCACCTTGATCCGGGTCGGATCGGCGAGCAGGCGGAACGACTCGGCGGCCAGGTGCACCTGCTCCTCGTTGGGCATGTCGAACTCGGGCAGCGCGGAATGCATGGACCGAGCCTACCTGGTTGGCTGCTTGGGTACGTACCTGCGTGCATACGCAGATATGCTGGTACGGTTCGACTCGATCGGCCGCGATCACGCCGTGGCCCCTGTGACCCGAGGATTGGCATGTCCGGATCATCTGAACACCCCATCGGCCACGGTCATGGGCATGGGCACGGCACTTCGGAGGTGCCGGTGGGGTGGTTCGCCCAGCGGTGGCAGGCGGTGCGACATGCGTTCACCCCGCACAGCCACGACAGCGCCGACCGGGTCGACGACGCGCTTGAGACCAGCCGTCGCGGGGTACAGGCGCTCGTACGGTCGTTCCTCGCCTTGTTCGCCACCGCGGTCGTGCAGGTGGTGCTCGTGGTGATCACCGGGTCGGTCGCGCTGCTGGGCGACACCATCCACAACTTCGCCGACGCGCTCACCGCGGTACCGCTCGGACTCGCGTTCCTGCTCGGGCGCAAGGCTGCGACGCGGCGCTACACGTACGGACTCGGCCGCGCCGAGGATCTCGCCGGGGTGGTCGTCGTGCTGATCATTGCCGGTTCCGCCGCGCTGGCCGCGTACGAAGCGGTGCAGCGGCTGCTCGATCCGCAGCCGGTCGAGCACCTGTGGGTCGTCGCGCTGGCCGGGGTCGTCGGGTTCGCGGGCAACGAGCTGGTCGCGCGGTACCGCATCACCGTCGGGCGGCAGATCGGTTCGGCCGCGCTCGTCGCGGACGGCCTGCACGCCCGTACGGACGGGTTCACCTCGCTCGCCGTGGTGTTCGGCGCGCTGGGCGTCTGGGCCGGTTTCCCGCTGGCCGACCCGATCATCGGGCTGGTCATCACGGCGGCGATCCTGCTGGTGCTGCGCGACGCGGCGAAGGAGGTCTTCCGCCGCCTCCTCGACGGCGTGGAACCCTCCACTGTGGACCGTGCGGAGGAGGCCGCCCGCGCGGTTCCCGGCGTGCACGACGTGGCCGATCTCCGGATGCGGTGGATCGGGCACCGGTTGCACGCGGAACTCGCCATCCGTGTCGACGACACCCTCACCATCGACCAGGCCCACCGGCTGGCACACGAGGTCGAGGAACACCTCCGCCGCGCAACTCCCCGCCTGGCCGCGGCGACCGTGCACACCGAGCCCGCGCTCACTCCCTGAGCCGGGTCACCTGCCGCAGCTCCTCCCTGGTGGCGCGAGCTTTGCGGCCCCATAAAGAGAACCAGCCCGCGATACCGGTGCCGGCGGTGAGCGCGGCGGCACTCAGTCCGAGAGACCAGTGCACGCCCCACGGCGGAGCCGTGGATGCGGCAGCACGCCGTCAGGCGGCGCGCCTTGATCCATAGAGCCGAATTCGGCAGGCGCTAACGTGGAGGGATGGACGGACCGAGTGATGCCGGCGACGGCGCGGAGCTGGAGTATGGCGACTATTACCGTCAGCACGCTCTGTGGGCGCGGCGGACCGCTGACTTGCAGACCACGATGATCGGTCTGTTTGACAAGCTGGCTGAGTACGGGGAGCCGTATCCGGCCGATCTGCGCGAGAAGGCGGTGTGGCTGCGGCGGACGATGGGGCAGGCGGCTGATGTGATGGCGGCGCAGGGTCTCGCGTATGACGAGATGCTGGCGGCTGGTGGTCCGGATAATTCTCGTGCGTGGGTCGAGTATGAGGCGATGACGCGTCGCCATGCCGGGCTGATGCCCCAGGACCCGTCTCCTGAGTGACGGTCGTCCCTTTCCGATGAACCGGCCACCTCTGTGTGACTGGTCCGCTACGGTGCTTGTCGGCCAGTGCGTATGGACTGGACCAACTGCCCGCTGGGCGGGCGTAGACCATCGGGAGGGGTAAGCACAGTGTCTCAACCTGCACAGGGGCCGGGGTGGCTCGACGGGCTGGGGTTCACCATCACTGACGCGTTCGGCGCGGGAGGTGCCGCCGTGGGCGGCGGCGCATCAGGTGGGGCGGTTCGTCGGGTGGCCCTGGGTTCACCATGAGCCGTGACGACGCGTTGTCGATGCTGAAGCTGGCGAAGAATGTCCGCGACTACTTCTCCGGCATGCGGCAAAGGGCGCATGATCTGACGCAGCTGACGTCTCCGGCGGATGAGCCGGGCAGTAACGGTTACAACAAGCTGCTGGTCAACCGGGGTGAGCCGAAGGGCACGTTCGTCCTTGGTGAGGAGCAGGTCAACCAGGAGTACACCTATGCCAAGGAGCTGGTGCATCGGCTGGAAGAGGCGCTGGGGATCACCGAGGCATCGGATGAGCAGGCCACAACCGACGTGACGAACGCAGGCGAACAGGGTGGGGGGTTCGCGGGATGACGCGCCGAACGCTCATCGCTGTTCTGGGTGTGGCTGTGGTCGTGGCGGTTGGCGCGGGATGTTCGAGGGGGCCGGCGGCTGCTCCGGCGAGTGCCGCGCCGGTGCAGGCGTCGTCGGCCGCGGCGTTGCCGCACAGCGGGGCGCCGAAGGTGGAGCATCCGCTGCCGGCGTCAGTGCTGTCCGGGCCGCCCTGTCAGGAGGCGCTGACCTCCGACCAGCTCAAGCAGATTTTCGGCATGGTGCCCCAAGGCAAACCGAACACGCTCCCCGGAATCGGCCCGGAGTGCAGGTGGAGCAACATCGACTCCGGGGCGGGGCTGTCGGTCTTCTATGCGACGCAGCCGCATCATGGACTGAGCGGGCTGTACCGGAACTCGAAACCGCAGGCCAAGGTGTGGCGGGTGCTGCCGCCCATCCAGGGATTTCCCGCGATCGCGTTCTCGACCTCCGATGCGCAGACCAGCATCCGGGATGGGTTGTGTCAGGTGAGCGTGGGCATCGCGGACGACCTGACCGTTGATCTGGGCTTGACTCCCGGTGATGCCAAGCAGGGCAAGGTTGATCCGTGCGTCCTGTCGGAGCGGGTGGCGGGCATGGTGGTCACGAATCTGAAGCGCAAGGCGGGTGCGTGATGTCGTTCTTCGATGTGGTCGGCGACGCGGCGAAAGCGGTCGGGGATGCGCTGGAGGACGCCGCGGACTGGGCCGGGGACCTGGCCGGCGACGTGGGGCACTGGTTCGGCGACCTCTATCACGGCAACCTCGGCGACAACGCGGTCCCGGCTCCGGAGCTGGTGGCGAAGATCCTGGCCAGCCAGGGCGCGCAGAGCTGGCATCAGGGTGCTCAGCAGGCCACCAGCATGGCGAGTGACCATGATCAGGCCGGTGCGTGGGTGCAGCAGTTGAGTGCGGGGTTGGAGTCGGCGTGGAGCGGCGGCGGTGCCGATGCGGCGCAGGCGCGGATCAAGCCGTTCGCGGACGCCACCACGGCTGCCGCGCAGACGTATACCGGCAACAGTCAGAACCTGACCGATCTCGCGCACGGGTTCGATGCGATGAAGCGGAGCCTGCAGCCGATGCCGGATGCGCCGCCGCACAAGAACTTCTGGGACGAGGCGACGTGGTGGGACACCGACACCGAGGACCAGATCAACCAATACAACAAGGTGGTCAAGGAGAACCTGGACAAGTACCACGGCTATATCCGGCACGCCCAGACCAGCGGGCAGACACTCGCCACGGACTACGGCCGGTTGACCGCTTTCGACAGCGACGTAACCCTTGCGGAGCCGGACACGAAGACGACGGGCGGTCCGGAGGACGGGCACGGACCCGTTGGTCACCCCCGGTCGGGGTTCGGGCCGTCGCACACACGCGGTGGGCCGTCGACCACCTTCACCCCGAATTACCCCGGCAGCACGCCTCCCCCGCCCGGTTCGAGCGGCCCCTTGCCGACCTACCAGCCGCCGAACCACCCGGTGGGACCCGGGTTGGGCGAGGGCACGACGGCGGCGGCATGGACACCGCCCGACCCGAGCCGGACGACCGGACCGGGCTCGGGCTGGATTCCCTCGTCCTCGATTCCGGCTGGTGGTGGCGGGAACTCGTGGTCTCCGGCCCTGATCGGCGGGTTCGGCCCCATCGGTGGATCGGCTGGTGGGTTCGGCCCGACGGGCGGTCCGGGTGGTTTGGCCGGCGGCATGGGTGGCCGCGCCGCTGGTGGTGCGGGCGTGGGTTCTGGTGCGCTCGCCGGGGAGGAAGCCGGGGCTCGCGGTGCGGCGAACGCGGCAGCGGCCCGGGGCGCGACCGGGGCCAAAGGATCGTCCGGAATGGGCGGCATAGGAGCCGGGGGTGGCAAGGGCAAAGGCGAGGAAGACAAAGAACACCAGCGGAAATACGTGCAGGACGACGATTCCGCGTTCGACATCACCGACGACGAGGACGGCCGATTGCGTGACCCGCGCACCGGGCTCCCGCCCACGCCTCCGACCATCGGCGGCTGAGACACCACGGTGACGATTCCCGACCGGCCGGTGCGCATCCCGCGCCCGGCGTTCTTTGTCGCGTGGAACCACGTCGGCGGGGGCACGCTGCCGCCCGTCATCGACCCGGACGACACCTACGCGACCGCGGACTTCTCCCGGGAACTGGCACGACGCACAATGTCCCGGTTCGAGGCGCTGCGACTGGCCACACCGGACGGACGGCTGACTCCGCAGTTCCGGGCGACGCTGGAGCTGCTCGCCGCGCCCGAAAGGGAGCTGTACTGCTGGACCTCGTTCGTTCACCGTCCGGACGACAATGGTGCTGCGCTTGTCGCTTCCGCAGGCCGCGACGCCGTCCGGCTGATCACCGACCACCGGTCGATCCAGCTTGACCCGATCCCGGCGCACGAACTGGCGGCGAGCCTTGCCGGCGCCCTGCCCGACTACGCGCCCGCCAGGATCAGCCACCTGAGGGTGCCGGTGGCCTGCTTCAACGGTCGCAGTGTCGACCCGCTTTCGGAAGCATCCGGGCAGGCCGACCAGATGCGGCACCTCAGCCGCACTGAACGCGCTGCCGTGCACAAGCTCTACGCCGCTACCCGCCACGGGGGCAACCGCATCCGCAGCACCCCGCTCACTGTCTACGACCTCACCAGAGCCGGGCGCATCCTCGCCTTCGCCAGTACCGACACCAACGGCTGCCAGGAAGCGACCATGTGCCCCGGCAATCGCGCCACGCTCATCGACGCCCTCAACCTCACCGTCAACGGGCTCGCCTGACGAACCCGGCAGGTTACTCGCGGACCGGGCGGGGTTGCCAAGCAGACCATCCACCGCTGGTGGTAGTCCAAAGTGGACATTCTGATGGACGCCCTCGCCGACGAGCTGGTCCCGCCCGGCCACGGTGATCTCGCCACCGGCCTGCGCGAGTACCTCGCCACCGTGGCCGAATTCCTCACCACCGCCGACGCCGGGGCGATGCTCCGGGTCCTGCTCGGCCAGGCGCAGCACGATCCGGACCTCGCCGCACGCCTGCGGACGGAACATCTGCGCGGCCGGCGCACCCGCGACCGGCTCCCCTTCGACCGCGCCGTCGAGCGTGGGGAACTCCCGGCGGATTTCGATGTGGCGCAGGCGGTCGAGCAGCTGCCGGCGCCGATTCACTACCGCGTGCTCGTCACCGGAGCCCCCGTACTTCGCGAGTTCACGATGCGCTGGTCGAGCGATCTTTCGGCGGGCTCGGCCGGGACGGGTAAGATCTTGAGGTCATGGAAGCAGTGTTCTGGCTGCTCGGCATGGTTGTGCTCGCGGTGCTCGCCGGAGTCGCGGTCCGGTCCTTCCAAGGCCGGGTTGATCGGCTGGACCGGCACTTCCGCGCGTCCGAGCAGGCGGATCGCTGGCGGTTTCTGCAGGGCCGGTGGCAGCAAGTACCGAAGGCGCGGCTCGCGACCGTGCCGCAGGTGCACGAACTCACCCGGACCGGTGGCTGCCTGGTTCGCATCGAATGGACAGACAGTCACGAGGTGCAGGATGTGGAGATCGTCCACGACCAGGCCGAACCGGGCGATTTCCTGCTGCTGCGCGGTATCCGGCCGGGTGGGGTGGTCACCCGGGAGGAACTGCTGGCCCGCGCGGGTGCGGATGCTCCCGATGAGGCTGAGCACCGCCGCTGACCTCAAGGGCGCTCGCTGAGAACTCTTGAGAACTGGCTAGGCGCTTGCCACGAGCCCTTGCCCGCTGAAAGCGTGTTTGCTCACCTTGGCTGCTTTTCCGGGGAGGGGGCAGCGATTTCGCCGGAGCGATGACGCCGCTGCCCCAGCGCGAAGGGGAACAGCCGGAACAGCTGGGCGGCGAGTCGTGCGATGGCATCGAGGACTTCGACCTGTTTCTCCGGCGGCGCATTCCGCTGCGCGTGCCGCGCGAGGTAGCCGAAGACGGCCATCAGCAGAACGTAGGCTGAGGTGGCGCCGATCACCAGAACGACGAGGGCGTTCATGTGAATCGCCGGGGTCCGTCGGACCGCACCGTCTGCAGCGGGTGGCCGGTGCCGGTGATCGTCCAGAAGGTCCACCCGTTGCGATTGTTGTGCACTTCGGGGTTCAAATGCCGCACGAGCGCCATGGCCGCTCCGCTCGGCGATTTGAAGGACTGCCCGGCGAGCGGGCCTTCGGTGATCGTCAGGTGCCGCGTGCGCACATCGAAGGAGCCTTTGACGAGGTTTCCGTCGTAGGTCGCGTGGACCTCGAGCCGGTCTGGCTCGGCCGCGTCGAACTGCATAAAGGCATTCAGCAAGCGGTCGATGACAGCGTCGGCGGAGGCCTGCCAAGCCGACTGGAGCAGACGTACGCGCGCCAGAGTCTCGTCTGAGACCTCAATAGTCCTGGTGTTGGCCATGGCCCCTCTTCCGCTGACAAGTGAAGGCGTGTGGTTGTCAGCAGTGAGAGTAGCACTATTTTAGAACAAATAGAAACCCTGAGGGCTGTAGAGACCTTAGTGAGGCAGCGCCGACGCTCTCCAGGCGCCTTCACCAGGCGTCAGCGGAGCATGCGTACTCCGCTGACGGTCGTTCCACCACGACGTACGCCGTCGCTTCGGTGCCGGCGTGGTCGCAGTGACGGCTGCTGCGACGACGGCGGTGAGGGCGGCCAGTTCGGCGTCGTCAGGGTTGCCGCGTACTACGCGGAGCAGGGGAGCGTCGCTCATCGAAGCCTCACAGGGGGATGTTGCCGTGCTTCTTGGGGGGCAGGGACTCTCGCTTCGTACGCAGCAGATTGAGTGCCTTCGCGATGTGGGCGCGAGTGTGTGCGGGCGCGATCACTGAATCGACATAGCCACGCTCGGCAGCCGCATACGGGTTCAGCAGCGTGTCCTCGTACTCCTGGATGAGGTCGGCGCGCAGGGCGTCGACGTCTTGGCCCTCTTTGGCCGCATTCGCAAGGGTCTTGCGGTGCACGATGTTCGCGGCGCCTTGCGCGCCCATCACCGCGACCTGCGCGGTCGGCCACGCCAGGTTCACGTCCGCGCCGAGGTGCTTCGAGCCCATCACGTCGTACGCGCCGCCGTACGCCTTGCGCGTGATCACGGTGATCAACGGGACGGTGGCTTCGGCGTAGGCGTAGATCAGCTTCGCGCCACGGCGGATGATGCCGTTCCATTCCTGGTCGGTACCGGGCAGGAAGCCGGGTACATCGACGAAGGTGAGTACGGGGATGTTGAACGCGTCGCAGGTCCGTACGAACCGCGCGGCCTTCTCGGAAGCGTCGATGTCGAGACAGCCGGCGAACTGCGTCGGCTGGTTTGCCACCACGCCTACGCTCTGGCCGTCTACCCTGCCGAAGCCGACGAGAATATTCGGCGCGAACAGCTCCTGCACCTCCAGGAACTCACCGTCGTCGAGTACGCGGGTGATGACCTCGTGCATGTCGTACGGCGTGTTCGGCGAGTCCGGGATGAGCGTGTCCAGCTCGCGGTCAGTCTCGGTGGCGTCGTCGAAGAAGCCCGCGGGCGGCTGCTCGGCGTCAAACTCCGGAGGCTCGGACAGGTTGTTCTGGGGCAGGTAGGAGAGTAGTTCCTTGACGTAGGCGATGGCGTCCTCGTCGTCGGAACCGAGGTAGTGCGCGACGCCGGACTTGGTGTTGTGCGTACGCCCGCCGCCCAGCTCCTCGAAGGTGACGTCCTCACCGGTCACCGTCTTCACCACGTCCGGGCCGGTGATGAACATCTGCGAGGTCTCGTCGACCATCACCACGAAGTCGGTGAGCGCCGGCGAGTACACGTGCCCGCCCGCGTTCGCGCCCATGATCAGCGAGATCTGCGGGATCACGCCGGAAGCCAAGGTGTTGCGCCGGAAGATCTCGCCGTACAGGCCGAGCGAGACCACGCCTTCCTGGATCCGCGCGCCGCCGCCTTCGTTGATGCCGATGATCGGGCGCCCGGTCTTGATCGCCAGGTCCATCACCTTGACGATCTTCTCGCCGTACACCTCGCCGAGCGCGCCGCCGAACACCGTGACGTCCTGGCTGAACACGCACACCGGCCGTCCGTCGACAGTGCCGTAACCGGTGACCACGCCGTCGCCGTACGGACGATTCTTCTCCAGCCCGAAGTTGGTGGAGCGGTGCCGCGCCAGCTCGTCGAGTTCGACGAAGGAGCCTTCATCGAGCAGCAGTTCGATCCGCTCACGCGCGGTCTTCTTCCCCTTCGCGTGCTGCTTCTCGATGGCGCGGTCCGAACCGGCGTGCACCGCCTCGTCGTAACGGCGGTACAGATCCGCGAGCTTGCCGGCCGTCGTGTGGATGTCCGGTTCTCCCTCGGGCGGTGTCCCGAGCGGCTGCGTCGCACTGCTCATAAGGCGGAGCTTAACTACTGCGTGGTCGCTTCGCGTGTGGCGTAGACCTCCCTCAAGAGCCGTCGAGACGTGCAGTCGCGTCGGAAAGCCGTGAAGGGGCCCTTCACGGACTCAGAGTCCGTGAAGGGCCCCTTCACGGCGTCGGCCGTGCAAGCCGCGAGCGGCGTATCGGTGTCGTACAGCGGCGACGCGGGAGGCTGACCACGGCTCCGCTTCCTCGCCGAAGGAACGGGCGAAAAGCGCGTCGAGCTGTTCATGCCGGGCGGTCAGCAGATCCGGTAGCAACCCGGCGAGTTCGTTCGGCACGGTCTGGGTGAGTTCGACGCGGACGCCGTCGAGCGGGTCGCGGGTGAGTTCCCAGCGGACTTGCCCGGCGGGCTCGCCCTGGTGGATCCAGGTGTGCGCCAGTACTTCCGGCTCGCGGCTCTCGAGTACCTCGGCAGCCACGGGCACTGCGGGGAGGTGCTGCCACGCGTCCGTGAGCGGGGGCCAGACCAGGTCTCGGCGGAACCGGATCTTCCGCCCGTCGTCGAGGATTTCGCCCTCGGCCAGGCCGAATCGTTCGACTGCGGCGGCCATGCGCGCGTGCCACTGCCCGGGCGGCGTGAACGGGTGACCTGCGAGCCAGGCGTCCAGCGCGTCGAGGCAGACGTCCCAGCCGGTGGCGTGGCGGCCGGCGGCCAGCCGTGCGATCGCGGACTCGCCGCGGTTGAGGGTGTGCGTGAATTCGAGGTGGCTGCCCTCGCCCGCCGGGGTCACCTCGATCCGGACCACGTCGGAATTCCAGGCGAACTCGAAGACCGACGGCGGGTCGTAAACCAGGATCTCGCCTTCCGAACTGTCCCCGGTCTCGGTGAAAGTGAACACCAGCCGTGCACCGGCGGCGGGCGGTTCGGGCACGGTGACCGCGGCGGGGAACCAGTGCGCGAGTTCGTCGGGGCTGGTGACCGCGTGCCACACCTTCTCCGGGGGGTGGGGCAGCCGCCGGGTCAGCCTCACGCGGGGCCGGCCGGAGCCGGTGGTCTGCAGCTCGGGGGACATGACCGCCTCGTTCGTCGGGGGTGCCGTCACCCGCATATAACCATCGAGGCATATGCGGGTCAAGTCTGCTGTGACGTGGCCGGATGGGCGGCCTGTGGAAGAATCAGGCCATGTCCGTCTTTCGTCATCCCGACCGGCACAAGGTCGCCGTCCTGGTGCGCCACGGCATGCTCGTGATGGAGCTGGGCATCGTGCAGCGGCTCTTCGGGCAGGCGAGGTCGGTCTCCGGGGAACCGCTGTATGAGGTCGTCACGTGTACGCCGGAGCCGGGCTCCGTACGCACCGACGCCGACTTCGTCATCCCCATCGCCCAAGGGCCGGAAGCAATCGCCGAAGCGGACACCGTGGTGGTCACCGCGTCGTCAGCGGGGTACGAAGCTGCCGGGCGACCGCTGACACCGCCTGTCGCGCAGGCGATGGCTCTGGTCCGGCCCGGTACCCGGATCGCGTCCATCTGCACCGGTGCGTTCGTGCTCGCCGCAGTCGGGCTGCTCGACGGACGGCGGGCGACCACACACTGGCGCTCCGCCGACGAACTCCAACGCGCGTACCCACAGGTGCTGCTCGACCCGGACGTGCTCTACACCGAAGACGGCGACGTGTTCACGTCGGCGGGAGTGGCTTCGGGGATCGACCTGTGCCTGCACCTGATCCGGCGGGACTTCGGCGCAGCAGTGGCCAACGAGGTCGCGCGCGGCACCGTCGTGTCCCCACACCGCGAAGGCGGGCAGGCACAGTTCATCCGTCGTCCGGTGCCGGAGCCGCGGTCGTCGTCCACCGCGACCGCACGGGCGTGGGCGCTGGAGCATCTGCACCTGCCGCTCACGCTGCGGGAGCTGGCTGCGAAGGAGGCCATGAGCACGCGTACGTTCACCAGGCGCTTTCGCGACGAAGTGGGCATGTCCGCAGTGCGGTGGCTGATCCAGCAGCGGGTGGAGCGGGCGAGGCAGCTGCTGGAGGAGTCGGAGCTGCCGATCGATCGCGTGGCCGCCGAAGCCGGGTTCGGCACCGCGGCCTCGTTGCGCCAGCACCTGCAGAGCGCGCTCGGGGTCTCGCCGAGCGCCTACCGTACGACCTTCCGCCGGAGCGCCTGAGATCGACGGTCCGTGGCAGCGGGGGAAGCTGCCACGGACCGACCCCCAGTGGATCGCGAAGGCGGATGACGAATGCCTTCGGACGCATAAGCCATCCTCGTCCGTGGCGCCGGGTGTCCGGTACCAGCCATGCCGGGTCTTACAGAATCTGACAACGTCCTGACGCTCAAGGCGCCACGGTGACCAGCACGTACACCGGACGGCGGGTGGTGAAGAGCTCGGTGCCCGCGGCGTCCACCATCTTCCAGCCGATCCAGCACGCGCCCGGCTTGTCCGCCGCGGTGACCGAGACGCTGATCATGACGTGCTCGCCGGGCGCGGTGTCGCCGATGCGTACCCGGTCCGGGGTGCGGCAGGTGCCCGGCGCCGGTGGCAGGTCCATTCGCTGGAGGTACCGCTCGTGCCAGACCACCGAGCCGGCGTTTTCGATCTCCCACACCTTCTGCACGGTCTCGCCGGTGTGGAGCACGGTGCCGTCCGGCACGGTCACATCGGCGACGAATTTCGTGTTGTCCCCGGAGACACGGGCGCTGATGTCCCCGCTGGGGGTACCGAGCCTCGGCACCACGAACGCGGCCACCCCGCCGAGCACCACGGTCACGATCGCGGCGACCGCCAACGCGTACTTCCGCCGGGGGTGGCGTCGCGATTCCGGGACGAGCGCGGGCGGGTGGGGACCGGGCGGTTCAGTAGTGGCCGACGGCTCAGCGGTTGCCGCTGATTCGGCAACAGCCGGTGGTTCAGCAGCCGCCACCGGCAGGCCCTTGAGGTCCTCCCAGCGCTGCCGCCACGGGAGTTCGTCCGCGTCGCACGCGCGGACGAACTCCCGGGTGGTGTCCCAGGAGGGGAAGCGGCTGCCGCCGACCGCC